>CALEAR010000239.1 GCA_937943665.1 uncultured Alcanivoracaceae bacterium | reverse complement strand
CCCATTTCGGTGAGCGCTTTAACATGCTGAACAGCGCGCAAATCCCGAGAGTTCATAATATAGGTGCCGTGCTCATCCTCATGCATCTCGATGGTGCCCGTGGGGTCATTAGGCTCTTTCAATAAGATGGAGCGTGGCGTATGCATTTGCACTTGTCCTGCCCCTTGCTCTTGCACTTGCTGCACAGGAATTAAATCCCCCGTGTCATCTTGCTGGCTCACCATCGGTTTGTAGCTCCAGCGGCAGGCATTGGTGCAAGCCCCTTGGTTGGCATCACGATGATTCATATAGCCAGAAAGCAGGCAGCGGCCAGAATACGCCATGCACAAGGCACCGTGCACAAATACCTCTAGTTCCACATCTGGCACTTCTTCACGAATCTTGCGCACCTCTTCAAGGCTTAGCTCCCGAGAAAGAATCACGCGTCTTAAACCCTGTTGATGCCAGAATCTCACCGTGGCGTAGTTCACAGCGTTAGCTTGCACCGATAGGTGAATTTCTTGCTCGGGCCAGCGTTCCTGCACCATCATAATGAGCCCTGGATCCGACATAATCAGCGCATCAGGACCTGCCTCAATAATGGGTTCTAAATCACGAATATAAGAACGTATTTTATCGTTGTGCGGGCTCACGTTAGAGGCTAAATAAAAACGCTTACCTAAGCTATGCGCCTCACTGATGCCCTCCGCCAAGGCTTCTGCATTTTTGAAGGAATTATTCCGCACTCGCAACGAATAACGAGGTTGGCCGGCATAAACGGCATCTGCCCCATACGCAAATGCATAGCGCAGGTGCTTTAGGGTTCCCGCGGGCGATAATAATTCAGGCACAAAAGGAGCTGTGTTCGACATGACGTTCCCGATAGTAATAAATGTGCGGGGATGATAACAAATAATCAGGACGGGAGAGAGGGGTGTGGGGGTCCTGTTTTACAAAGAACACCCCACGAATACCACTGAGTGGGCTATTGATGACGAGTCATTAAACTTAAAAATTCACGGCGTAAATTGCTATCTTTCAAAAAGGCGCCGCGCATCACTGAGTTTTGCATCAGTGCCCCATCATCTTTCACGCCACGCCAGTGCATGCAGTAATGGCTAGCTTCCATAACAATGGCTAAACCATCGGGATGCATACGGCGCTCTAATTCATCGGCAAGCATTACCACTGCTTCCTCTTGTATTTGTGGGCGGGTCATAATCCATTCGGTTAAACGGGCATATTTAGAAAGGCCAATGAGTTCAGAGTTGGCACTAGGCAATACACCCACCCATACCTTACCCATCACGGGGCACAAATGGTGCGAGCACGCACTGCGTACTTTAATTGGCCCCACAATCATCAATTCATTAAGTTGCGATACGTTAGGAAACTCCGTCACTTCCGGCGCCTTCACATAGCGCCCTTGAAACACCTCATGCACAAACATTTTGGCCACTCGCTTGGCGGTTTCCACTGTGTTGTGATCGCTTTCCACATCAATGACTAACGCTTTCAGCACCTCCTGCATTTGTGCTTCAACCTCAGCACGCAGAGCCTCAAGCTCATCCTCATGAATATAGTGAGCAATGTTATCGTTAGCATGAAATCGCTGGCCGGCATCAATTAAACGCTGGCGAATGCGTTCAGAAACTTTAGCTGTGGCAGTATCAGACATGGTATTTGAAGTGTCAGAAGTGGAATTTGAGGACACGGAATTTTCCTTGGTTAATATTTCATCACAACCCACTGGGTTTGCGAAAAGGGAAAGCTTACCACTTACCACATCATTACGGTACCGCTGCTTGCGTACGCATATTCATCAAAGGAATAAAGATGTAAAAACATATTCTTAATAGTAATCTTTATTTTCTTTTACAGCCTGTTATGCTTTTCTTCATTCCAAGTTAAGCAACATACGCACATAGACGTGCAGAAAGAGGACAGCACAGTGGTAGATACACGCTCACTCAATCAAAAAATCAGGGACTTTGAAGGTCTTGAGCAAGTGTGGCTATTTGGTTATGGCTCACTCATTTACCGCCCTGGCTTTTCATATTTAGAGCGCCGCCCTGCTTTTATTAAAGGCTGGGAGCGTCGCTTTTGGCAGGGATCCCATGATCACAGAGGCACCATAGCCCAACCCGGCCGTGTGGCTACTCTTATTGAAAACCCCAACGCCATTTGCCACGGCATGGCCTTTTTAATTACGCC
>CALEAR010000238.1 GCA_937943665.1 uncultured Alcanivoracaceae bacterium | reverse complement strand
GATATCACTTATAGCTTTTACCCCGTGTATTGCGGCTTGTATGGCATTACACCAAAGCAAATTCCTTTGGATGAGCATTTAGCCATTAATTTGGAAGATTATGCCATCCCCAATGGGGGTATTATTTTCCCCAATCCTAATGCGCCCACAGGCTTGCTATTGCCGCTTGAGGCCATCGAGGCATTACTGCAGAAAAATCAAGATTCTGTGGTGCTAGTGGATGAAGCTTATATTGATTTTGGAGGGGAGTCCGCTGCGAGCTTGGTGCCCAAGTATCCTAATTTGCTTGTGGTGCAAACCCTTTCAAAATCGCGCTCTTTAGCGGGCTTGCGAGTGGGCTTTGCCTTAGGGCAGCCGCATTTGATGGAAGCATTAGTAAGGGTAAAGGATAGCTTTAACTCCTATCCCTTAGATCGGTTGGCCCAAGCGGGTGCCCGTGCGGCTTTTGAAGATGAGGCCTACTTCCAAGTGGGGCGTACTGCCATCATGAAAGCGCGTGAGCGTTTAACCGCCGCCTTGCAGGAACGTGGCTTTAAGGTGTTGCCCTCTGCCGCTAACTTTGTATTTGCAAGCCATGCAGAAAAGCCCGCAGAAACCTTGGCACAAGGGTTGCGCGAACAGGGCATTATTGTGCGCCACTTTAAGCAGCCAGAGAAAATTGCCAATTACCTTCGCATTACCGTGGGTAGCCCAGAGCAAGTGGATGCCTTGCTCGAGGGTTTGGATGCCTTATTGAGTTAATTGTCCGCCGGTGGCCGCAGGCCAATGGTAACATGCAAGGTGTGTAACTTGCCTTGGCGCAGCACCTGTAGGGTGAGTTCTGCGCCGGGGGAAGTGCCAGTAATAATATTCATGGCCTCATAACCGTCGTTCACTTTTTGATCATTAATTCCTAGCAATACATCACCAGGGCGTAAATCTCCTTGGTGGGCGGGGCTGCCTAGCTCCACGTGGCGAACCAAGCCCCCAGTGAGCTCCGTCAGCCCTAAGGACGAAGCCGTAACAGGAGTGAGGTTTTCCACTGGCACCCCAAGCCAACCACGAATCACACGGCCGTCTTTAATGAGATCCGACATCACCTGATATGCGGTGGAGGCGGGGGTGGAAAACCCAATACCCTCCC
>CALEAR010000237.1 GCA_937943665.1 uncultured Alcanivoracaceae bacterium | reverse complement strand
AAATCAGATAAACGAAATGTTTGGTATTGAGCCGTGGGAAGGTGGTAATCGAAGATTGCAAAGCCTTAACTATGTAAACATTGAAAATGTTGATGCATACCAAAAAGCCAGGGCAAAGGTAAAGGAGAGTGAAGTGATGGCATGTTATAGCACAAGGCTTTCAATCACTAAATGAATGCCCAGGATCAGCATTAGCGCCCAAGTGATAACAATACCCACAAGGCGAGCCTTGTTCACTTCTCGACGCTGTTGCATGCCAAAGGCATGGGCAAAGCGACCTAATAAAAATAGGCTACCATAAAGGTGTAGCAGGGCAGGGTTAACGTTGGCCAGCTCTAGCAGTGCCAAGCCCAACAGCATAATGGGCACATATTCCACGGCGTTACCATGGGAGCGAATGGCTTGGCGTAGGGCCTTGTGGCCACCATCCCCTAGGGAAGTGCGGGTGCGTTGCCGTAATACAACCACCCCCACGGCAAGTACAAGAAGCAGTAGCATAAAAAGACCGGTGTACAGGGAAGTAATTGGCAGAGCCATAGCCATAACACATCCTTTAGTTGTTCATTTTATCGGTGCATACGCATGCTAGCAGATGCCAACAACAAAAGGCAGAAAGGTCTTGCCTCGTTGGTGGATTCCGTTACTATATGTTATTGGATTGACTAAACACGACCATTATTTGATAAAATATGCCAAAGCCTCACGCTCACTCCCTCAGTATTAATGGTGCCTGGCTACAACTCCTAAAAGATTGGCTTGATAAGGAGCAGCTAGTGGCGCCGGATTTACGTCATCAGCTAGATATGGTGCGCCCTGCCGAGCGAGTGAGTGTGGCCCAATGGCAGCAATGGCTCACGGAGGCGGTGGCCCTGAAACCCGATGCCGTGGCCCCGGCTGTGGACATTGGCCAATTGGTACAGCCGCGCCATGTGGGCATGCTAGGCTATTTGGTGCTCAGCTGTCACACCATGGCGGAGGCCTTGGTGGCCTACCACCGGTACGAAAATCTATTTTATAACGATCAGGTGGTGAAGGTGATCGGCCGCGGGGATGAGGTACGCGTGGCTTGGCCGGCTAGCGCCTCCGCCGGGGAGCTTTCAGATACGGTTTCCTTTGTGGCCATGATGAGTTTTTTACGCCGCTTGGTGGAGGAAAAACACCTAGCCACTGAGGTGGGGTTTGTTTTGTCCACACCTAAAGCCGCCACGCAAGAAGCCCTTGAAGCCTTTTTTGGTTGCCCTGTGTTATTTGAGCAACCCATTTCCTACATGGATT
>CALEAR010000236.1 GCA_937943665.1 uncultured Alcanivoracaceae bacterium | reverse complement strand
TCACGCGTGTGCTGCAATCTGTAATTATGGCAGCCACTCCTCCTGCTGTGGCAGCCTACATGGCCGATACATCAGCGCCAGAGGTGCGCACCAAAGCCATGGCAAAAATAGGTGCCTCACATAACCTAGGTACAGTGGTGGGGCCGGCAGCGGGGGGAGCTATTGCCGCCATTAGCTTGGTGGCACCTTTGTATATTTCTGCCGTGTTGATTTTGCTCATGGCGGTGGCAGTGATGAAGTTAATGCCAGAATCCCCTTATATACTCTCGCGCCCTAAACCTGATACTCCCTTTCAGGTGTTACCCACGCTTAAATCCACCATCAAAGCCTATTTTGATCCACGGCTATCCCCAGTGTTTATTTTCGGTATTAGCTTATTTTTTGCTTGTGCCGTGGTGCAGCAAACCTTGGGGTTTTTAATTCAAGACCGTCTAGATCTCGCACCCACTGTGGCAGCAGGGCGGGTGGGGATTGCTATGCCTCCATTAGTGCACAGGTCATTATTGTGCAAAAGCTCACTTGGTCTGCCTTACGATTATTAAAGGTGGCCACCCCCTTAATGGTGATTGATGTGGCATTATTAATTCCAGCGCAAAACCTGACCCAAATTATTGTGGCCATTAGTATTGCAGGACTTGGCGTGGGGTTAGGCATGCCGGGGGTTACCAGTGCAGCCAGTTTAATGGTGGGTGCTCAGGAACAAGGGGCTGTGGCAGGGTTAATGAGTGCGGCGCCTGCCTTTGGTTATACCTTAGGCCCTGTGGTGGGCACGGGTTTGTATCAGCTGAATCAAACGGCGCCATATCTGTTGGTGATAGTGTTATTTATTCCTGTAATAAGAACGGTGTGGCGGTTAAAGCTACACCGTTCTGAAGAAAACACTAATTCTTAGTGTAAGGAATCAAGGTGAGCTCCACACGGCGGTTTTGTGCACGACCTTCTGCTGTGCTGTTGCTAGCAATGGGGGAGCTAGGCCCAAAACCCACAATATCTAAACGTACTTGCTCCACACCCTGTTGCGCTAAGATATTCGCCACAGATTGCGCCCGCTGTTGGGAAAGTAGCATATTGTACTTTTCCTGACCGGTGCTATCTGTGTGTCCTGCCACCTGGATCATGGTGGATTTATATTCCTTCAATACCTTGCTCACCGAATTCAATACAGGGGTAAAGTTGCTCTTCACTGTGTAGGAATCAGTATCAAAGGTAATATTGCCGGGCATGTTAAGAATAATATTATCGCCATCACGGGTTACAGAAACCCCTGTACCCTGTAGTTCTTCACGTAACTTCGCCTCTTGTACGTCCATGTAGTAGCCAACCCCTGTACCGGCAATGGCACCAATACCCGCACCTGCTAAAGCACGCTTTTTGCGTTCCTTAGAACCGCTAGAAGTGGCGATCCCCACTAAGGCACCCACGCCCGCACCAATGGCAGCTCCTTTGCTGGCCTTACTGGTTTGAGATTCACCCGTGTAAGGGTTCACCGTGGTGCAGCCTGTGGTGGCAACAGCCACAGCCAACACAGCAGCGGTTAATAAAGACGTCTTTTTCATTGTTTTTCCTTGCATCGATCAATTTCACAGTAAAAGTATCTTTATGGCATTTACCATGGGCGAAGTTTAAAGCAAATTCAAAAACTTAGCATGAATTATTACGTAAAAATTGAAGGGCGTCCTATTTTGTAAAGCCTTCATGTAAAAACTCATTTATGCTCAGGCCACTACAACATACGAGGAGTGATAATGCGACGTTGGAATGGTTGGGGTAGCGAAAAAACCCATTACCCACTCCCTAAGCATGGGGCAAAATATTTACATCAACTCATAGGGTCAGGCACTAAATTAACCGATGCCACCCTTGAGGCTGTACTAGCCAAGGTACCAGAATCTCGACTTCCGGATCATCCCTTAGTGAGCAAAGATAAGGAGATACGCGTGCGCCACGCTCGCGGCCAAAGCTTGCCCGATTGGCTTGCCATGCGTTCCGGTGAGTTTGGCGTTTTCCCAGATGGTGTCGCCACACCAGAAAACCACGAAGAGGTGGAGCAGCTATTGGCGTGGGCAGAAACCCACGAAGTGCTAGTGATTC
>CALEAR010000235.1 GCA_937943665.1 uncultured Alcanivoracaceae bacterium | reverse complement strand
CGTAAGCCGAACGAATCAATTGAGCATTCGGGTTATGGCGCCGATCCCCATCAAAGATGCCCTCTTGATCCGTCAAGATCACCAAACGCTCCGCCACCACTAAATTCGCCACCAAGGCCGCCAAGGTATCGTTATCTCCAAAACGAATCTCATCCGTAACCACGGTATCATTTTCGTTTATCACTGGCACCACCCCATACCCCAACAGAGTTAGCAGGGTGGAGCGAGCATTTAGGTACCTGGTGCGATGGGATAAATCATCGTGGGTTAATAAGATTTGAGCGGTGGCCACCTGATGCTGCTGAAAACAGGATTCCCATGCCTGCACTAGCCCCATTTGCCCCACCGCAGCAGCGGCTTGAAGCTCGTGCAAGGAATCAGGACGCACCTTCCAACCCAAGCGCCCCATACCTTCGGCCACGGCACCGGAGGATACCACTATCACCTCAATACCTTGTTGGCGTAAGGCGGCCATTTGATCCACCCAGCGCTGCATCAAGGCCACATCCAAACCCTCACCATCATTAGTGAGCAGGGAACTACCAATTTTAATAACCCAACGGCCTGCCTCTGTGTCCACGTTTATGCCTTACCTTCAAAACCTTTAGGGAGAATAAATAATTTCCACATCATGATCATCATCGTCGTCATCTTCTCTTGCAGCTTCACGCTGTAAGCGACGCTGCGCTTTTTCATACTGCACCTGTTCGCGAGCTTCCTCTTCTAGCAAGCGGCGCAAAGCTTCTTGCTGTTCTCGGAAGGCAGGATCCTCTTGCTCACGCAATTCACGCTCTTCGATGGTATTCATTAAAGCGTACACCAATGCTTGCGTGCCCTCCCCAGTGGCAGCGGAAATCCGATACACGGGGCCTTCCCAACCTAAGCGCTGAATAATGTCATCGCAAATCTCTGCGTGCATTTCAGAGGGGATAAGGTCTAATTTATTCAGCACTAGCCAACGTTCTTGGGCTGCCAAGGCTGGGGAGAACCGTTCAAGCTCTCTATCCAAGGCAAGCACATTTACCACAGGGTCGCTACCATCAACAGGATCCACATCCACCACGTGCAATAACAGCTGCGTACGCGCTAAATGCTTAAGAAAACGAATACCTAAACCTGCTCCCTCTGCCGCACCTTCGATAAGCCCTGGGATATCAGCCATCACAAAACTACGGTAGCGATCTGCTTTAACCACGCCAAGCTGCGGCACCAAAGTGGTGAAAGGATAATCCGCCACCTTTGGTTTAGCTGCTGTCACCGCTCGAATTAAGGTGCTCTTACCCGCATTGGGCATGC
>CALEAR010000234.1 GCA_937943665.1 uncultured Alcanivoracaceae bacterium | reverse complement strand
TTTTAGTCTAAGAAACCTTTTAATTGTTTACTTCTACTTGGATGTCTAAGTTTTCACGGCGCTGCTCATCTTGCAACATTTCTGCTAAAAACTCGCGCAGGCGATGACTAATGCGCAAATCACCGTTATCTGAACGCCATAGCACCCGTGCGGCCAATAATTGTTCTAAGCCACGTGGGGAGAAATCCTCATCACTTAAGCGGCCGCCAGCATAGCCGCGCATTAATGCTTCCCCATGCCGCCCAAGAAGGTGCAAGCGTTTTACCCCCGCTTGAATCAGCTGATGCGATTCACTCATAAGGGCATATCCTCTTGCACTGCAATTTCCTCCTCCACGGGGATTTGCTCTTCATCTTTCAGGAACCGCACCAACTCCACGAGGTAATCCATTTTACCCGTTACCACCATATTGTGACGTTCTCGGTTGGGTTGAATCACATAACCGTGGTCTAACAAACGCCGAAAAATCTGCCGCACCTGTAATGTTACGTCTTGGGAAGCTGAGTTAAAGAATTTATCCTGTGCAATTTTGCTTAAGCGTTCTCGCAAGCTAGGGTTATCTTCGCAGCGCTGAATCATTTCCGCCTGCTTTAGCACATCGCCAGCAGTGATTAAAGCATCACGACCTTCCACCTCTTGCACCAAGAGCATCCATTCCAACATAGGTAATAGGCTTTGGTGCACCTGTGAAATGTGCCGTTGCAAAGCTCCTCGCACCGCATCATTGAGTTGCCGCCATGCCAAGTAAGCCACTGTGCCTTCTTCATTAAAGGCCACATAGCGATTCAGAGGCGCCAAATAAGCATCCACCTGCTCTAGCACCTCAGGCCGCTCAAGTTGGCGAAAATACGTTTCATGGGTAATGGCACAAATAAAATTACCCTGCAATAAATATTCCACTAGCGGGCCATACTCCCGTTGCATCATGCCAGAGCCTCCTGCTGTGCCATTAATTTCTCTTCTAGGGGGCTTAGCCGCGGTTCAATACGCTTCAAACGACGTATTTCTGTACCCCCTTCTTTTTCAATGAGATAACGGTGGGTGAACAGCCCTAATACATCAGATTCAGGGTTAGGGAACGCCCCTAAAATCACAATGTGGTTAGCCGCACAGGCTTGGAATAACTGTTCCACATTACCATAGGCTAAGGTGCCAATTTCATCGATGGGCCAATGAATTTTCACCTGTGCTGCCCCGCGTAATAACCGAGTAAACGCCAATAAAAACTGGCACAAAATCAGATACGCCATACCGTGGCTAGAGGATTCCAACAGCTGCCTATCGTTACGAATCACCAAGGAGCGGCCATTTTCTGTTAGGTGCAGCTCAAGCTGCATGAGATGCTCAAAACGATACTGTTGATCCTGGCGCAGCAGTTCTGCTACTTGCGCTAGCGCATCTAAATAATCCTCACTGGGCACCTCTTCGCCACTGTGGATCCACTCTTGATGCAACTCTGAAAAGCGCTTCAACGGCACCCAAAAATCCAACTGATCAATGGTGGATTCAATT
>CALEAR010000233.1 GCA_937943665.1 uncultured Alcanivoracaceae bacterium | reverse complement strand
GTGGCCACCCATACTTGATCCGCACCACTGGCTAAGCAACGTTCATACACGTGCACCACCATGGGTTTGCCCGCTATCTCTGCCAAGGGCTTACCAGGCAAACGGCTGCTGCCGTAACGGGCGGGAATAATAATGGTATAACTCACGGGTTCTTTTCCTTACGTAATCGCTCAAATACCGCCTCAAAAAACTCACCGGGCAGCTTGGCTTCCACCAATAACACCCAAGCGCGCTGGCCTAACAAAGGAGCCGCTTTCACTGCATCTTTTTCTGTCATCACTACGGGGAATGGGGGCTCAAACTGAAGCTCTTCAACACTGTAAGCATGATGATCAGGAAAGCCATGAGGGTGTTGTTTAAGCCCCAATGCTGCCAAGGTGCGGAAGAATCGCTCAGGGTGGCCTATGCCCGCCATGGCGTGAACCTCTGGGTACTGTTGAAGGAATTCCTCAGGCTGCAAACGCGCCCCCGTACTCGGTTGCCAAAACACAGTGGGCGCCAAGATCATGGTGGTGGCACCTGGGAACTCACCCCCATTGGCCACTAGCCAATCCACCTCCTGAAGCCGCTCTGCGGGCTCACGCAACGGACCTGCAGGTAAACAACGGCCGTTGCCTAGCCCACGCACACCATCGAGCACCACAATTTCGGCACTGCGCGGCAACCCATAGTGCTGCAAGCCATCATCACTAATAATGAGGTGAGGCTTTTCTTCCAAAGCGGCATTAAGTGCCTGCGCTCTTTCTGGGGCAATGTACACGGGCACGCCTGTTTTCTGCGCTAGCATCAAGGGCTCATCCCCTGCCACCTGTGCGCTTTGACCCACCTCCACCCGCCAAGGAAACTGCGGAGGTTTAGCACCATACCCGCGTGAAATAATGGCCACCCGCCACCCCCTTTTTTGGGCCTCTTGGCAAAGGGCCACCACCAAAGGGGTTTTTCCTGTGCCCCCCACCGTGATGTTGCCCACCACCAACACAGGTACCGGCGGCCGTTGGCCTCGGGCACGAAAGGCTAACAAACGCTGCCGTGCCACTCGTGCCACTAGCCAGCCAAGCGGCCATAGCCATAGCAAACGTTTTCCGCTGCCGTACCAGCCCTGTTCCACCCAACGGGCAAGAGTTGCTTTCAAGGTTTTACTCTTCGAAGTTCATTTGATGCAGCTGGAAGTACATACCCTTTTGGGCAATAAGGCTTTCGTTAGTACCACTTTCAATAATACGCCCCTCATCCAGCACTAAAATTTTATCTGCATTTTCAATGGTGCTTAAACGGTGCGCAATCACCAAGGTGGTGCGGCCCTCCATCACTCGTTCCAAGGCCTTTTGAATATAATGTTCAGACTCATTATCCAAAGCGGAGGTGGCCTCATCTAAAATCAAAATTGGCGCATCTTTTAATAAAGCACGGGCAATGGCTAAGCGCTGACGCTGCCCGCCCGAAAGCTGGGTGCCATCTTCACCAATTTCCGTATCCATGCCGTGCTCTAGCTCTTGAATAAACTCCCAAGCGTAGGCATCTTTCGCCGCTTGAACAATAGCCTCATCGGGCATATCTCGCAGCTCACCATAGGCAATGTTATTGCGCACTGTGTCATTAAATAGCACCACGTTTTGAGTCACCATGGCAATATTGCTGCGCAAATCTTTTAAACGATAATGTTGAAGGGGCTCACCATCCAAGGTAATTACCCCCTTGGTGGGCTCATAAAAGCGTGGAATCAACGCAGCAATCGTGCTTTTACCCGCACCAGAGCGCCCCACCAAGGCCACGGTTTCACCAGGGCTTGCGTGGAAGGATACCTCCGTCAGTGCTTGCTGCTTACTATCTTTCTGATAACTAAAACTCACCTGGTTAAACACCAGATCCCCACGGCATGTATCCAAGGGTACAGTGCCCTGATCTATTTCTGCTTCATAATCCATCAGCTCGAAAATAGAAGCCGCACCGGTAATACCACGTTGAATCTGTACGTTTACATCGGTGAGCTGCTTAATGGGTTTTTGAATCAAGGCCACTGCCGTAATAAAAGCTAAGAAATTCCCTAGGTTTAAATCTTCCCCCATTAAACGAATGTACAAAAAGGTGATAATGCCCACCCCTGTGGAAATCACCAAATGCACAGAAACGGTGCCAATGATTTTGCTCACTTCGAGCTTCACCTGCTGGCTACGAAACTTATTGCTGGCTTGTTCAAAGCGACGGCTTTCTTGATCTTGCGCGGAAAAGATCTTCACCGCTTGGTGCCCCTCAATGGCCTCAGAGAGGTATTGAGTAATGTTCCCCATGCTATCTTGAATATTTTGGCTAATGCGACGGAAACGTTTACTCATTAAGTTCACCACAATGCCAATGGCTGGCCCCACGGTGAACAAAATTAAGGTGAGCTTCCAGTTGGTATAAAACAAATATCCCAGCAAACCAATGGCGGTGAGCCCTTCTCGCAGCAACACGGTAATGGCATCGGTGCCCGCAGCGGTCACCTGCTGCGCATCATAAATTAATTTACTCATGATGCGCCCAGAGGAACTTTGTTGATAATGCTTGGTGGGCAAACGCAACACGTGGTCAAAGGTTTCGCGGCGTAAATCAAACACAATACGCTGCCCTACCCAAGTAATGCTATAGCTCCCAATGAACTGCCCTAAGCCTTGCACAAAGGCAATCACCAAGGGGGCCAAACACACCACCGCCACCATTTTAGGCGTGGGGTTTTCAATAGCACGGGTAATCACCTGCATCATCTCTGCAATCACAGGGTTCATGGCAGAGTATATTAAATACCCAAACATACTGAGCAACAGCAAAGGCCAATGTTGCTTGGTGTAAGTTAGCAGGCGTTTATAGGTTTCCCATGGGTTTTCCACGGTTGTGGGATTAGAAGACGACATGAAAAAGGACTACTCCTCAGCGGGTTCTGCAGTGGTAATGCTTAAATTCACATAGCCAAGCTGCCCAGCCACATCCATTAAGGTGACCACAGCTTGGTGTCGAGCGTTAGCATCCGCGGTGATCACTAAGCTTTGCTCACTGGTATCCACCAGTGTGGATAACACAGCTCGAAGGGTTTTGGCATCATTTTGGGTTAAACGTTCACCGTTCACCACATATTCGCCCTGGGCGCCCACCACCACTTCCACCGGCTCCACTGAATCCTCAGCAGCCAGGCCTTGTGCCTCCGGCAAGGTGATGGCTAATTGGGTTTCCTTGGTAAAGGTGGTGGAAACCATAAAAAAGATAAGCAACAAAAACACCACATCAATCAAGGGTGTTAAGTTAATTTCCACCTCTTCAGTACGTGCACGACGAAAGTTCACGGCTTAGGCCTCTTGTTTTTTCTCAATATCCAGCAGCCACGTTAACAGTTCTGCTGCTTGGGTTTCCATACTAACCGCAATTTCATCCACACGGCGCAGTAACATACGGTGGAAGAACATGGCCGGAATGGCCACACATAACCCTGCCGCAGTGGTAATAAGCGCCTTAGAAATCCCTCCCGCCAATAAAGCGGTATCGCCGCTGCCATGAAGCATAATGGCGGTGAACACATCAATCATACCCACCACTGTTCCTAGTAACCCAAGCAAGGGGCTAATGGCGGCAATGGTAC
>CALEAR010000232.1 GCA_937943665.1 uncultured Alcanivoracaceae bacterium | reverse complement strand
GAGCTCACCAGAAGGAAAAATCTGGTTGCTGTGGTTACCGATGGAACCGCAGTTTTAGGTCTGGGAGATATTGGGCCTGAGGCAGCAATGCCGGTTATGGAGGGGAAATGCGCTTTATTTAAAGAGCTTGCGGAGTTTGCCGATATGATGTCTAAAGCTGCCACCGAAACCATCATCGAGGCGCTAAAAGACGTTATTCATGATTTCAACAAAAACCTAACAGAGCAATTTGGTGATAACTTTAAAGCATTAGATGCTTCGGTTAAAAAGCTGGTGGATTGGCAAGAGCAATACCGTATTCAAGTGGAGCAAATGGGTGAGCAGTACCAGCAGAGCGTTGAATCACTTATGAGTACACGAGAATCGGTGGCGGGTATTTGGCAAGAATGCCAAAACATTCCACAGGCCATGAATGAGCTGAGAGAAATTATTGATGTGAACCAGCATCAAATTCAGGAGCTTGCTCGACACTTAGAAGCCTTTGTTGCAATGCGGGATAAAGCCGTGGAGGCAGTGCCCACTATTAAAGAACAGGTGGAGCAAGTAACAAGTAATTTAGTTGAATCAAGCAGCAATATGCGTGAGCGTCTATTAGGGGTGTCAGATGACCTGCTTAAAGGCTCTAAAGAAATGAAAGAATCATTGCTAGAGGGTGCGGAGCACTTTAGAGATTCTGTTACTACTACCCAGCAATCCTTTAATGAACTTTCAAACGTGGTGAAAAACACCGCTGAAGAAGTTTCAGAAACCTTAAAAGACACCACAAGCAGTGTGAATGACCATGCGCGCAACACCTTAGGTACCTTGCAAGATGTCACTAAAGAAGTTCGCGATCTTGCTTCACAGGTTAGCAATAATAGCCAACAAGCTGTGGAAGATTTCAAGCGCAATTCTGAAGCGCTTAATGAGGAATTATCTCGTAGTTTATCTGCATCACAAAGCAGCTTTGAGGGTGTAATGAGGCAAGCGGCACAATCCTCTGGCGATACTATTAATGAGCAGTTGCGCTTAATTGAACAAGCAACAGCAAGAGAGATTCAGCGCGCCATGCAAGAAATGGCAAATCAGCTCACCAATATTACGGGACGTTTTGTTGATGATTATCAGCGAATGGTTGAGGCCATGGAACGTGTGGTTAATAGCGTGCAGTAGGTGTCATCCTCTATGAAAAATATTTTTGGTGAAGCTAAAACTACCAATGCTCAAGAACACGAAGAGAGCCACTGGATATCCATGTCGGATTTGATGGCCGGTTTGATGATGGTGTTTTTGTTTATCTCCATCGCGTACATGCGCCATGCTCAAATTGAGCGCGATAAAATCAAGGAAGTGGCTGTTACGTATCAAAATACTCAAGTGGCACTTTATGATGATTTATTCCATGAATTTAAAAATGATCTCCCGCGGTGGGACGCTGAAATAGATAAAGATACATTAGAGTTCCGCTTTAAATCCCCCGAAGTGCTATTTGATGTGGGAAAAATCACGCTTAAACCTCAGTTTGAACAAATACTTCAAGACTTTTTCCCTCGCTATTTAGGAGTGATCAATAATTTTCAGGACAGTATTTCTGAAATTCGTATTGAGGGGCACACGAGTTCCGCATGGAACCGGTTCGTAACAGAGGAGGAGGCCTATTTTAATAACATGGAACTTTCTCAAGGCCGCACTCGTACTGTGTTGGAATATGTATATGCATTGCCAGAGGTGGCGCCACAAAGGGCTTGGGTGAAGAGCAAGTTTGCGGCCGTAGGGTTATCCTCTTCACAACTGGTTTACACTTTGGGCGGTTTAGAAGATGCGGAAAGGTCTCGCCGAGTGTCCTTCAAAGTCATCACTAACGCCGAAACACAGATACGTAAGATAATTGCTAATTAGCCATGAAGATTTCTGTAGATTTTTCGGCCCTTCACGAACTAGCAAAAAAAATGGGAGATTACCCAGCAATCATTTTGCCACCGGGTCCCATGGAGTTTGAGCCCATAGATGTGGAGCTAGAAAAAGGGGCTCCTGTCAAACCTGAAGATTATAAAGTAATAGGCGATATTTTACCCACAATTCAGGGGCGCCAAGTTGTACTTTATATCAAGGATCATACTTACATGCGAGGCACTTTTAGTTCCTTTGATAATGCTGTCGCTGACCCAAGCAAGGGTAACAAAATACATGTGGCCACCTGTAGAACCCTAGAAGAAATGGTGCAAAAAAACCGCTTTGATAGATATGTGGCCTGCAATAATATTACTGGCCAATTTGAGATTGCAGGCCCCCAAGGGCAGCGTGCAGAAGTCCCTTTGCATGTATGTAAGAACTGCTTAAGCCTTCTAAATTATAGGAGCTCCCGTGATTCCGCCGCTATTAGGAACAACCTAGCTGCAAACTTTGATTATCAGGAATTCTTTAAAACATATAGCTCGTTTTTCAAACAAATGCCTAAACGGATGTCCGATGATGGCGATGGAGGCTATACGGAAGATTGGCCAATCATTTCACGTAGTTTACGAGAAAAGGCTAACTATGCATGCAGTGATTGTGGGGTGAGCTTAGTTAAACACAAGCATTTGTGCCATGTGCACCACATAAACGGCGTTAAAAATGATAACGCGCTTGAAAACCTAGAAGTGCTGTGTGCTGATTGCCACCGCAAACGCCATGGCACATCTATGTATGTAAGCCACATTGATACACAAACAATTAACCGTTTGCGTAAACAACAGCAAACAATGCATGGGGGGTGGGAGGAAGCACTAAAGCTTGCAGATCCAGCCGTGCGTGGTGAGTTGCTTATTATGCAAAGACGCGGTTATCCAGCGCCAGAGATTGGCTATGAAGTGGTTGGCAGCGATGGTGCAGTGGTTGCTGAGCTTGAAGCGGCTTGGGTGGAAAGGCGCGAGTGTTTAATTATTGATGAGGCGCTAGATGCCAACGTTTTGGATGGTGCTTGGAGGGTGTGGCACTTTGGTGAGATAGCGCGCCAAGGCTAAACCCCGTGATGATGAGATGTTAAGCCCCAACCACAAATGCCATTCCGCTTATTTCCACTAAGCTATCCATAAACAACCCGCCTGTTTGAGGCGCACAAGATTGCGTAATCTCGGCAGGTTTAGCCGTGGCCATGTGATGGCAGCAGCACTGATAT
>CALEAR010000231.1 GCA_937943665.1 uncultured Alcanivoracaceae bacterium | reverse complement strand
CACCTTGGCATTGTGGGGGATCCAATCGCGAATAATTTTAAAATCTAAACGTTTCATGCCTTAGCCTCCACTTCATCAGCCACGCCCTGTAAGTAGGCTTTGAGCATGCGTAGGTAAGTGGGAATGGGGAGTAAAAAAGCATCGTGGCCTTTATCTGTCTCCACCGCAGCGTAGGTAACGGGGTGGCCCACTTCCAATAGGGCATCAACGATTTCTTTGGAACGCTCTGGCGGGAAGCGCCAATCCGTGGTGAAGGCAATGACTAAAAACTTACATTGTGCTTGTGCCAACGCCTCGGTTAAGGAATCGTTGTATTCACTGGCGGGATCAAAATAATCCAACGCCTTTGTCATTAATAAATAGGTGTTGGCGTCAAAGTTACGTGAGAAAGTTTCCCCTTGGTAGCGTAAATAACTTTCCACCTGAAATTCCACATCATAGCCAAACTGGAAGCGGCCGCTGCGTAATTCACGGCCAAACTTTTCCCGCATGACATCATCGCTTAGGTAGGTAATGTGGCCAAGCATGCGCGCCAAAATTAACCCCTGGCGAGGGTAGGTGTTGTGTTTGGCGTAGTGGCCCTCGTGGAATTGAGGGTCCGTGAGAATGGATTGCCTGGCCACCTCGTTAAAAGCAATGTTTTGCGCGGATAACCGTGGTGCCGAGGCAATCACTAATGCATGGCGCAGGCGCTCGGGGAAATCGATGGACCACTGCAGCACCTGCATGCCGCCAAGGCTACCACCCACCACGGCAGCCCATTGTTCAATGCCAAGGCGATCCGCTAGTAAGGCTTGGCTTTTTACCCAGTCCTTCACGGTAACCAAGGGGAAATCTGGCCCCCAGGGTTCACCGGTTTTGGGGTTAATGGTGTTAGGGCCCGAGGAGCCGTGGCAACCGCCAAGGTTGTTTACTGACACCACATAAAAGCGGTTGGTATCAATGGGTTTGCCGGGCCCGATGGCCGTATCCCACCAGCCAGGGCGCTTATCCTCTGGCGTGTGATAGCCTGCCGCATGGTGATGGCCAGAAAGGGCGTGGCAAATTAGCACCGCATTACTGCGATCGGCGTTAAGCTCGCCATAGGTTTCATACACAAGATCAAAGGTGGGCAGGGTGCGCCCACACTCCAGTGTTAATGGTTCATCAAAATGTAGCGTTTGCGGCTTCACTAAGCCCACGGAATCTGCAGGAAAAGACACGATCACCCTTACATAATTAAAGGTTAAGAAGAGGATTTAAGTCTATCGGGAAAGGCCTTTGGGGGCTAGCCCCCTTTCAAGGTTTATACATCCACTGGGCGAGTATTGCCCTTATTATCAATGGCCACAAAGGTGAAAATGCTGTCAGTTACCTTTGCTTTAGGGGAACCATTGGCACTAATCCACACCTCCACACGGATCCGCATGGAGCTTCTGCCTACCTCTAATAGATCCGTATAGCAATAAACGGTGGAACCCACAGGGACGGGCTTAATAAAGGCCATGGTTTCAATGGCCACGGTGGCCACACGACCATTAGCACGCAGGCGCGCGCATTGAGCGCCGGCAAGATCCATTTGTGAAACTAACCAACCGCCATAAATATCACCGTCTTGGTTGGTATGGCTTGGTAAAGCAACCACCTGCAGAGCAAGATCCCCACGGGGTTGCGGATCAAGATCGAGATCGTCTGTCATGTTGGGGCCAGTTGTTGTTGGTATATCGTAGAAAGCCTTTGTTATCGGTCTGTCATCTTACTGTCATATGCACTTTGTATCTTAGTGGCACCCCAGAGGGAAGTGCACAGCGCATTAAGTGAAGTGCACATTGTATCCCAGGGGATCATATGAGTCACTAAGAGGAACGAGAATGCGTACTCAATTTACACCTTGGGTTGTGGGAGTGTTGATGGGCGTGGCCGTTGTGAGCCAAACCGCTCAAGCACGCGAAACATTGCAAATTGCGGGCTCTTCCACTGTGCTGCCCTACGCTAGCGTGGTGGCGGAAGAATTCAGCCATGCCTATGCGGAATATAAAACCCCTGTGGTGGGATCCGGTGGTACGGGCGGCGGGTTGCGTCAGTTCTGCCAAGGCGTGGGTGAGCACACCCTTGATATCGCCAATGCCTCAAGACCCATTAAAGCCTCCGAAATTGCAGCCTGCCAACAAGCGGGGGTGAAGCAAATTATTGAGGTGAGCATTGGTTACGATGGCATTGTGTTTGCCTCGCGTGCAGGCGGCAAAGCCTTTGCGCTTACCCCGGAGCACCTGTTTAAAGCGGCGGCAGAAACCTTATGGATAAACAACGAATGGGTGCCGAACCCTTATACGCGCTGGTCTCATATTGATGCCGCTTTGCCCGATCAAGTTATTACTTTAGTTGTGCCCGCCTCTAACCATGGTACCCGTGAAGTGTTTGAGGAGCGTGTATTGGCGCCGGGGTGCGATGCGGCACTGCGTGATGCACCAACCCATGAAGCACAAGTGTGTAACGCCTTGCGTAAAGATGGGCGCGTGGTGGAAGTGGCTGGCGATTATTCTGAAACCCTCATGCGTTTGCAGGTGGAGCCTGAAGCGGTGGGTGTGTTTGGATTAGGGTTTTATGAGCAAAACAGAGATCGTTTGCAGCTCGCCACCATTAACGGTGTGAGTGCCAGTGCTGCCACAGTGGCCTCTGGAGAGTACCCCGTTTCTCGTCCTTTGTATTTATACGTTAAGGGCGAACACTTAGGCAGAATCCCTGGGCTTGAAGATTATGTTTTGTTCTTTTTAAGCGATGCCATGTCCGGCGAGGCAAGCCCCTTAGAAGATATTGGCCTCATTCCTTTAACTGAAAGCGAACGGGAGCACATGGTGGAGCGTATTCAACAGCGCCTGCTAGTGTCCGCCAAGGAAGGATAAATCATGGTATTAGCCTTGGTGCTGTTGGCGCTTATGGCGCTGATGTATCAGTTGGCTTGGGGGCGAAGCCGCCGCCAAGCCCTACAAGAGCGCCCCCATTCCCGGGCGCATTATTATGGTATTTGGGTGGCTTTTTGGTGTGCCTTACCGGCGGTGGCCCTGTTGCTGCTATGGCAATTGCTAGAACCCTGGGCGTGGCGGGCCGTGTTGGCCATGCACGTGCCAGAATCGCAGCTTCCCGTGGATGCGTTAGCCCAAACTCAACAGCTTGCACGGATTAAATCTTTGGCGTCGGGCTACGGTGTGGTGGGGGAGGTACAACCCTTTGAGCAGGCAGCAGCGGATCACTGGCAGCAACTTTCACAACTGGCCTTGGTGACCAAATGGATATTAGCCATGTTGC
>CALEAR010000230.1 GCA_937943665.1 uncultured Alcanivoracaceae bacterium | reverse complement strand
CCCCGTGCGGCTTCTCCCCTGTGTTAAGTTCGGGAGCTGTTTTGACATACCAACTGAAAGACCTCTTATATTTAATGGCGCGCCTGCGCCACCCTGAACAGGGCTGCCCTTGGGACCTTGCCCAGGATTTTCATAGCATAGTGCCCCACACCCTCGAAGAAGCCTACGAAGTGGCTGATGCTATTGAGCGTAATGACATGGCACAGCTACCTAGCGAGCTCGGTGATTTATTGTTTCAGGTGGTGTATTACAGCCAAATGGGGGCAGAAGAAGGGTGGTTTGATTTTCATCAGGTGTTAAACACCCTCATGGAAAAGATGATCCGCCGCCACCCTCACGTATTCCCCAACGGGGATCTTTATGCCACCGCCACAGAAAAGCCCTCCCAAGCGGCACTCAAGCAACAGTGGGAAGCCATTAAAGCCACAGAGGGCCAACCCCAAAGCAGCTCGCCCTTAGGGGATATTCCCTTAAATTTACCCGCCCTTGCCCGCGCCGCTAAATTACAAAAAAAGGCCTC
The DNA here is from genome assembly GCA_937943665.1 of uncultured Alcanivoracaceae bacterium. GTDB lineage: Bacteria > Pseudomonadota > Gammaproteobacteria > Pseudomonadales > Alcanivoracaceae > CALEAR01. The sequence continues at coordinate 701 of CALEAR010000230.1, read as the reverse complement.
GCGCCTGGGGTTTGATTGGCCAGAGCTAGCCCCGGTAATGGAAAAGTTAGAGGAGGAAGTGGCGGAACTGAAGGAGGCCTTGCAAGGCAGCCCCGAGGAAATTCGCCATGAGCTTGGCGATGTGTTGTTTAGCGTGGTGAATTTAGCCCGCCATTTACAGTTGGATGCGGAGCAGGTGCTGCGCCAAGCCAACCACCGATTTGAGCGCCGCTTTCAGCGCGTGGCGGAAAAAGTAACCGCCAGTGGCCGCACCATAAAGGAAACCTCCCCCGAGCAATTGGATTTGTTTTGGGAAGCGGCGAAGGCGGAGCTGGCCTCAGAAGATACTTAAATCCAGGGGGCGCACTTCCCCCATCCAAATAGCGAAATCGCGGTGATCGCGCAAATCATCCCCCGTGATGGGGTGGGTGAAAATAGTGAGCTCCCCTCGATTCAGCGCCAACCAAGGTAGCACCACCTTTAATAAGGCCGGGCCATAGGCCAGCTGGCAGCTCCAATCGGGGTGTGGGCCCACGGGGCGTTGGTGCATGCGCCCCATCACCACGCCAAAGCGTTCCTGTGCCGCACGGCATAAGGCCTCTGCTTGGGCATAGGTGTGAGCATTAAAATACACATGGGAGTGATACCCCCGCACTTGGGTTTCAGGGATAAATTCCATTGTCATGTGCTTCTCCTTACTCCTTTGCATAGGCCATTGCAGG
>CALEAR010000229.1 GCA_937943665.1 uncultured Alcanivoracaceae bacterium | reverse complement strand
AAACCCCGCTTGGCTCAGTACTTCAGCAGCCACCTGCGGATCATTCATATTCTTTTGCTCCACCCAAATGGCGCGGAACACTGCCTCTAAATAGGCCTTCATGCGTTCTGGCTCACTATTTAGCACCACCACAGCGGCACGCATTAGCAACAAAGTGTTAATGGGAAAATGCGGGTTAAACACCCAAGGTACGCCATAATACTCCGCATGGCGAGCTAGATCCTGCACCATCCACTGCCCTTTAGCAGGCACTGTGGCAGGGGCGCTGTTACCCGTGGCCTTAAACACGGCGCCTAGCAACATGGGCTTATACACCAAGGTGGCACCGGTTTCCTCACACAAGCGCGGCAACTGGGTCCAGGCCAAGTAGGCAGCGGGGCTACCCACATCAAAATAAAATTCCACCTGCTTACTCATACACTTTCCTTTCTTTAGCTCAAAAAAACGCGCCGATGTATTACCCATCAGCGCATTTAGCATATGCCACCTCTAACCGCTTGGCGAGAGCCTTATGCCGCAGCCTCTGGTGTTTCTGGCCGTTGAGCATAACGCTGGGCCAACACGGCACACACCATGAGTTGTAACTGGTGGAAGATCATCAGCGGTAGCAGCATGGGCCCCACCAGGTGCGCAGCAAAAATCACTTTGGCCATGGGCACCCCTGTGGCTAAACTCTTTTTGGAAGCACAAAACACAATGGTAATTTGATCTTCTTTGTTAAAACCCAGCTGCTTGGCAATTTTGGCACTGAGCACCAACACAATCGCCAATAGAATGCAGCACAACACAAAGAGCCCCGCCAGTTCCATGTAAGTCACCGTGTGCCACAGGCCTTCCACCACTGCGGCCCCAAAAGCTGTGTACACCACCAACAAAATGGAGCCTTGATCAATGTATTTTAATTTAGCCCCATGGCGCTGTACCCATTCGCCAATCCAACGGCGCGCCACTTGACCGCCCACAAAGGGCACTAGCAGTTGTATCACAATGGCCCACACTGCCTCCCAAAAAGAGCCTGCACTGCCTTGGGCATCAAGCATTAAGTTCACCAACAAGGGGGTTAAAAAGATCCCGATTAAGCTTGAAGCAGAAGCACTAGCCACCGCAGCAGCCACATTACCTCGAGCCATGGCGGTAAAGGCAATGGCAGATTGCACCGTGGCTGGTAAGGCACACAAAAACAACACCCCCATGTACAGCTGATCATTCACCAAAGGGGCTAGTACGGGTTTTAGCAGCAAACCCAACACAGGAAAGGCAATAAAGGTAAACGCAAAAATAAGCAAATGCAGCCGCCAGTGGGTTACCCCCGCAATCACTGCTGAACGAGGCAGTTTTGCGCCATGGAAAAAGAACAACAACGCAATGGCCACATATGTGAGGTTTTCAAAAAAGGCCACACCGCGCCCCTCCGGGGGCAATACAGTGGCAATGGCAATCACCACCAATAAGGCGATGGTGAAGTTATCAAACAGCATGCGTAAGCGGGCATATAGCATTCCAACACCTATCCTTGCGTTAAAACGAACAAAGTACCTCTATTAAATAAAAAAATCGACCCACGCTCGAGGAGGGTGGGTCGTACTTTTTATGGTTAAATTTCGCGGGTTTCGCGGAATCGAATCTCGGGATGGCGCTCCTCAGTGAGCTCTAAATTCACCCGAGTGGGTGCCAAATAAGTGAGGTGTTCCGCACCATCGATGGCCAGATTTTGTTCCGCTCGGCGGCGAAATGCATCCAGCTCTTTTTGGCTATCAGCCTCCACCCAACGTGCGGTGGCCACGTTCACCACATCATAACTGCATTCCACCCCGTACTCATGCTTTAGGCGGTGAGCCACCACATCAAACTGCAAGGTACCCACGGCACCTAAAATCACATCGTTATTGTGCAAGGGGAAAAATACCTGCACGGCCCCCTCTTCTGCCAACTGTTTTAAGCCTTTATGGAGCTGCTTACTTTTAAGAGGGTCGCGCAATACCACTCGGCGAAACAGCTCTGGGGCAAAGTGCGGAATGCCGGTGAATTGCAGCATTTCTCCCTCTGTGAAGGTATCACCAATTTGCACCGTGCCATGGTTATGGATGCCGATAATATCCCCCGCATAAGCGGTTTCCACGTTATCCCGCTCGCCCGCTAAAAAGGTGAGCGCATCCGCCAAGCGCACATCTTTGTTGGTGCGGCACTGTTTTAAGCGAATACCTTTTTGGTATTTACCAGAGCAAATGCGTAAAAAGGCCACACGGTCTCGGTGGCGCGGATCCATATTGGCTTGGATCTTAAACACAAAGCCGGTGAATTTTTCTTCCTCAGCACTCACGGTTCTTTCCACCGCTGCACGGGGTTGGGGTGCAGGCGCCCAAGCTAATAAACCATCGAGCATATGATCCACCCCAAAGTTACCCAAGGCGGTACCAAAAAATACTGGGGTCAGCTTGCCCGCTAAAAAGCGCTCTTGATCAAACTCGTGGCTAGCACCGCGCACCAGTTCGAGCATTTCACGCAGCTCTTCCGCATCGGCACCGAGCACCTCATCTAGCTCTGGGTTGTGTAAGCCCTCAATACGGCGCACCTCTTGAATGGTGTGCCCCTGCCCGCTTTGGTACAGGATGGTGGCATCCTCTAGTAGGTGATACACCCCCTTAAATCCCTTCCCCATGCCAATGGGCCAGGTAATGGGGGCACACTCAATGTTCAACACCTCTTCCACTTCGTCCATGACTTCAATGGGGTCACGGCCATCGCGATCAAGCTTATTAATAAAGGTAAGAATGGGGGTATCCCTTAAACGACACACCTCCATGAGTTTAATGGTGCGCTCCCCCACCCCTTTACCGGAATCAATCACCATGAGTGCTGTATCCACAGCCGTGAGGGTGCGATAGGTATCCTCAGAGAAATCCGCGTGCCCTGGGGTATCTAGCAGGTTCACCATGGCATCTTTATAGGGGAACTGCATCACCGAGGTGGTCACAGAAATGCCCCGTTCCTTTTCCATTTCCATCCAATCTGAGGTGGCGTGGCGATCGGCTTTACGCCCCTTCACCGCACCGGCTAGTTGGATTTGGTTTCCATACAACAGGAGCTTTTCAGTGATGGTGGTTTTACCCGCATCCGGGTGAGAGATGATGGCAAAGGTTCTGCGCCGTTTAACTTCGTCAAGGTAAGATAATTCAGCCATTGAGTTCTACGTGGTTTGGCAAGCAAGCTTGCGCTGATTAAAGGAAAACCGCTATTTTCCCTGAAACGCACCGGTTACTCAATGCAATTTACGCATGGAACCTAGAGAACTAGGCTCCATGCGTATCTTTTACTCCACTTTCACAAAGGGAAGGTTCTTTTCCAAGGTGCTAGGGCCTATGCCTTTCACCTTGCCAAGATCCTGCGCGCTTTCAAAGGGCCCATGGGTTTCACGATACTCCACAATGGCTTGCGCCTTGGCCGGCCCCACGCCTGAAAGCACTTCGGAAAGCTCCTCCGCACTGGCGAGATTAATATTCACTTGGGGTTTGCTAGCCTCCAAGGCAGGCTCCGCCATGGCCGGCATAGCCGCCATGCCAAACACTAAAGCTACTAGGCAAAGTAGGTATCGAAGGGAATTCACAGTACGTAACATAACTTGCTCCTTAAACTAACGAATGAACCCAATGTTGCCATTGGGTTTTCACAGCTTAGGCTAAGCAAAATGTGGGTTACGTCTGTTTGTACTGTATTTGTATGTGAGTGGATTACTGAAGACTCTGCAAGATACCCTCAGCTGCTGCCAAAGGATCTGCCGCCTGCGTAATGGGACGGCCTATCACCATGTAATCCACCCCGGCTTTTAAAGCCTCAGGGGGTGTCATGATGCGGGTTTGGTCATCCGTTTGGCTGCCCGCTGGGCGAATGCCCGGTGTAACCAGCAAGAACTCTTCACCGCAGGCTTGGCGTAACATGCTCGCTTCTTGGGCAGAGCACACCACACCCTCAATGCCAGAAGCTTGTGCCAACAATGCCAAACGGCGCACCTGCTCCTCTGGGCTTACATCAATGCCCAAGGCGCGTAACTCTTCTGCCCCCATACTGGTAAGCACGGTTACCGCTGTGAGCAGGGGCGGTTGCTTCACCTGAGCCACTGCATTGGCGGCGGCCTCTAACATACGTGGGCCACCACTGGCATGCACGTTCACCATCCATACGCCTAAATTTGCGGCACTACGAATGGCGCCCGCCACAGTATTGGGGATATCGTGGAATTTGAGATCCAAAAACACATCAAACCCTAACTTATGAAGCGATTCCACCAAGCTTGGCCCCGCTGCTGTGAACAGCTCCTTCCCCACCTTTAAACGCACCTGCGCTGGGTTTAAACGCTCTGCCATGGCAAGCGCTTGATTGGCTTCTGGGTAATCGAGGGCAACAATAATAGGACTTGAGGTTTTCATCACAGGCTCACAGGTGAACAAATGCGAAAAAGGCATGGTTATACGTCGGCCAAGGCCTTTTGGGTTTGCTTATCTTGTTTGCGATAAAAAAGTAAACGCCCCGCCACATAACCAAGGGCACCACCTAGCACTACCCCAGCCAAAAAGAACAATACAATCCATTGGCCAAGTGCGGCTTCAAAGGGTTTGGCCACCACCAAGGTGGTGAACTCCACTTCCTGTGGGTTTGCCAACAGCAGTAAGAGGCTGCCAAAAAACACCACAATCACCAGTAAGACTAATAATACGCGTAACAGCCAACGGACAGGCTTCAGTTTAAGCCCCTTCAAATTTAATTATTCTGCAGCCTGCCGGTTAGTTGT
>CALEAR010000228.1 GCA_937943665.1 uncultured Alcanivoracaceae bacterium | reverse complement strand
CATGGCGTTGGTTTTAAGTCTGTGTGTTAGGCGAGGCGAAGGCCTTAGTGTTTGTTTGCCAGCGCCAACAACTTGAAACCCCTAACGTTTTTAGGAAATTAACGTTAAATCCTAGGGCGGTAGCGTGTTTAAGCGCGCCAAAATGCACTTGGGTAATGTTTTACTAACCAACAAAAAGCACAGTTATGAAATACTTAGTTACGGGTGCAGCCGGCTTCATCGGCATGTATACCGCAAAACGATTGTTAGAAGCAGGTCACGAGGTGGTTGGCATTGATAACCTCAACGATTACTACGACCCTGCATTAAAACACTGGCGCCTAACACAGCTAGAGCCCTATGAAAGTTTTCGCTTTAAGGCATTGGATCTTGCCGATAGGGAAGGCATAGCTGCACTGTTTGCCCAGGAGCAATTTCAGCGGGTGATTCATTTAGCCGCGCAAGCGGGCGTGCGGTATTCCTTAGAAAACCCCTTCGCCTATGTGGATAGCAACCTCGTGGGCACCATGACCATTTTAGAGGGCTGCCGGCATCATCAAGTGGAGCACTTGGTGTACGCCTCCTCTAGCTCCGTGTATGGCATGAATGAAAAGATCCCCTTTAGCGAAGAGGATAGGGTGGATCACCCCGTTTCTTTGTACGCTGCTACTAAGAAAAGCAATGAGGTAATGGCCTACAGCTACGCTAAGTTATATGGCATTCCTGCCACTGGATTGCGCTTTTTTACAGTGTATGGCCCTGCCGGTAGGCCCGATATGGCGCCCTGGTTGTTCACCGAAGCCATTTCCCAAGGCAAACCCATTAAGGTGTTTAACCACGGCCGCATGATGCGAGATTTCACTTATATCGATGACATTGTGGAAGGTGTGGTGCGCATTCAAGAGGTTATTCCTAAGGGCGAGGTGCCCCATAGCCTTTATAACATCGGCAATAACGAGCCCATTGAGCTAGCACGCTTTATTCGTGCCATTGAAACGGCCCTTGGCACAGAGGCAGAAAAAATCATTCTCCCCATGCAACCCGGCGATGTAGAGCGCACCTATGCGGATACAGCACGGTTAGAAGAAGCCGTGGGTTATAAACCAAGCACAGAGATTGAAGAGGGCATCACCCTTTTTGTGAAGTGGTATAAGGAATATAAACAGTGAAGCAGGCGTACAAGATTGCAGTAGCCGGCACGGGCTATGTGGGCCTTTCTAATGCAGTGTTGTTGGCGCAACACAACCCGGTGATTGCCTTGGACATAGTGCCCGAAAAGGTGGAGCTGCTGAATAATAAGCAATCCCCCATTGAGGATGCGGAAATCAAAGATTTCTTAGCCAACAAGCCGCTAAATTTTAAAGCCACACTGGATGCAGAAGAAGCCTTTACAGGGGCGGAATATGTGATCATCGCCACCCCCACTAATTACGATGAAACAACCAACTACTTTGATACCTCCAGCGTGGAGGCAGTAGTGGAGCAAGTAAAGCAAATTAACCCCAAGGCCACTGTGGTTATTAAATCCACCATTCCTGTGGGGTACACCGCCGAGCTGCAAGCACAATATCCAGAACTTAAGATTATTTTTAGCCCTGAATTCCTGCGTGAGGGCAAAGCCCTGTACGATAACCTGCACCCCAGCCGCATTATCGTGGGCAGCCATTGCCAAGCGGGCAAACAGTTTGCTGCTTTGCTGCAACAGGGTGCCATTAAGCAAGACGTGCCTGTGCTGTTTACCAACAGCACAGAGGCGGAGGCAGTGAAGCTGTTTTCTAACACGTATTTAGCCATGCGGGTGGCTTACTTTAATGAGTTAGATAGCTATTGCGCTGTGCATGGGCTGAATACCCGCCAAATTATTGAAGGCGTGGGGCTAGACCCCCGCATTGGCAACCATTACAACAACCCCAGCTTTGGCTATGGCGGCTACTGCCTGCCGAAAGACACCAAGCAGCTGCTAGCCAACTACGAAAACGTGCCCAACAACATTATTGGCGCCATTG
>CALEAR010000227.1 GCA_937943665.1 uncultured Alcanivoracaceae bacterium | reverse complement strand
ATTGCAGCAAGCTCTAACTTCCCCGTGTTGGTGCTTTCCATGTATTGGCGTGGTTGCACCACCCGCGGTGCCACCATTGGTGGGTTTATTGGCCTCATCTCTGCCACAGTGTGGGTGGTGTTAAGTACCACAGTATGGGTGGATGTATTTGGTTTCGCGGAGCCCATTACCCCCTTCCCGAACCCAGGTATTCTTTCCATTCCCTTGGCCTTTATCTCCATTTGGTTGTTCTCGGTGATGGATAAGAGTGCTGCGGCGCAAAAGGAAAAAGAAGCCTTTACGGCACTTACGGTACGCAGCCAAACCGGTATTGGTGCCACAGGGGCTCAATCACATTAATTGATAAAGGGCATTTACCCATAACAAAGTTGTGCTAGCATGAGGGGGCGTTACGCCCCCTTTTTTTTGCATAAGAATAATTATGAAAGAACTCATTATTGCGGATGATCATCCACTTTTTCGGGAAGCCCTAGGGGCTTCTGTTAAACGGTTATATCCTCAAGTTAACTTGCTTGAGGCCGCCACCATTGATGCGCTAATGGAGGTGGTGGAACAGCACCCAGAAGCAGATTTATTGCTGCTCGATCTCACCATGCCTGGTGCCACAGGTTATAGCGCCTTAGTGAACCTGCGTGCCAATTACCCACAGCTGCCCGTGATGATGATTTCTGCCCATGAGGATCCCCAACTGATGCGTCGAGCATTGGACTTGGGGGCCATGGGTTTTATCCCCAAATCAGCTAGTACAGAGCTACTCACGGAGGCTCTTGAGGCGGTGATGATGGGGAACGTGTGGGCACCGGAGGAAGTGTATGAGGCGCAACCCCTTGCTGAAGAAGAAAGAAACGCCGTGGAACTGTTGCAAACTTTAACGCCGCAACAGTTCCGCGTGCTGCAAATGGTGAGCCAAGGCTTATTGAATAAGCAAATTGCCTATGAATTAGGGGTTACCGAAGCCACAGTAAAAACCCATATGACGGCAATTTTGCGCAAGCTTGGCGTTACCAATCGCACCCATGCGGTGTTGGTGGCGCAAAACCTTAGCTTACCCCATGAGGCGAATTAGGCTGATGGTGTGCGGCTAAAAAGGCTCTCAAGGAGGCCGGCCGCACAGGTTTTGTGATCACAAGATACCCCCTTTCCCTGGCTTCGCGCTTTAAGGCTTCACGGCCATCGGCGGTGAGTAAGGCGCCCGGAATATGGCGTGCGTTTTCTCGTAAGGTATCTAGGCTATCTAACCCATTTAACCGATCATGCAGGTGATAATCCACCAGTAGCACCTGTGGGTTTTGTGCCATTAGGGAGAGTGCTTGATCCACCGTGGTGGCGGTGAGTACATCAATCCCCCACTGGGAAAGCAACGCCTCCATGCCCATGAGAATTTCCACATCGTTATCTAAACACAGCACGCGCAAGCCACTGAGCTGGCGTTGTGAGGCAGCAGCCACCTTGGGGCGCTGTGCTTTTTGTTGCTGCTCTACGGTGGCAATGGGCACTTTAATAGAGAACATGCTGCCCTTACCTAAGGTGGATTCCGCCTTAAGGGGATGATCGAGCAAATGGGCAATGCGTTGGCAAATGGAAAGACCAAGCCCCATGCCTCGCTCGCCCCAATCAAACTCTTGCTCCACACGATGAAATTCTGTGTAAATATGTTCCAAATGATGGGGTGGAATGCCCTGGCCTGTGTCCCACACTTGTAGTTCCACATGGTCGTCGCGGCGGCGCCCCGCCACTAAAATTCGGCCATAGTGGGTGTAGCGCAGGGCGTTGGAAATAAAGTTTTGGAGCACTCGGCGTAGCAGGCTAGCATCGCTGTATAGGGTGAGTGAGGGCATGTACAGCTTGAGCGAAAGGTTGCGACGTTGGGCAATGGGCTTGTATTGCTCCAAGATATCTTCAAGCATGGAGCGGCCATCAAAGGCGCGTAGTTCAGGCTTTAACGCACCGGCATCCAACTGGGAAATATCCAATAACCCATCGAGGAGCTCCTCCGCCGCCTGTAAAGATGAATCAATTTTATCCGCTAATTGCTGCATTTCCTCTGGGTTTTTGCTTTCAATAAGGGAAGAAGCAAATAAACGGGCGGCGTTCATGGGCTGAAGCACATCATGGCTCACCGCTGATAAAAAGCGAATGCGCGAGGCTTGCGCCACTTCAGCTTCACGGGTGCGTTCAGCCACACGTTGTTCGAGGTGCTCATTGATTTCCCGTAGTTCCCGTTCCACGCGTTTGTGTTCTGTCACATCGTTATAGCTGGTAACGTAACCCCCACCGGGCAAGGGCCTACCTTTTAACTCAATGACCCGGTTATTATTCATGGTACGCTCAAAGGTATGGGAGGTGCCCGCCTGCATAAAGGCAATGCGACGCTCAATGGCGCTTTCAATATCTGCTGTGGGAATTTTCCCCTGTTCCGCGTTATACCGGATTAAATCCCCAATATGCCGCCCCACCCGTAACATGCCTGGTGGGTAGTTAAATAAGGTTTCGTAACTGTGGTTCCATGCCACAAGGCACATATCCGCATCCACCACACTCACGCCTTGGTCCATGTTTTCAATGGTGGTGAGCAAAATATCACGGCTAAAGCGCAGTTCTTGGCCGGTTTCATCCAATAAGGAAACCACGGTGGCCACCTCTAACCCCGAGCCACGCAAGGCACTGGTGAGTACTAAGCGGGCAGAGGCGGCTCCCACCGCACCGGCAAGCAAAAGTTCGGTAAATTGTAGCCACTGACTATCAGCGGCTAATTGGTCGTTGAGCTTAATATTGAGCTTGCGGGCTTGCTGCTCGAAAGCCCACTGGGATCTATCTTCCCCCAAAATGCGTGCCGCTAGCGTAATCAAATCCTTCACTAAGATATGGCTGGAATCCAAGCGGGCAGATAGCGCAGGACGTTGAGAATAAGGGTCTAAAAACGGTTGAGCATTAAGCCGTTCCGCCAAGCTTGGCGGGCGGCGCCAAGAAATCCACATCATGGCGGTAATGTTCACCGCTAAAGACCAAAAGGTGCCGTGGCTTAGGGCATCTAACTCAAATAAGCCAAACAAATGGGTGGGTTTTAGCCAGCTAACGCCCCCAGGACCATGGATGAGCCATTGGTGGGGCAACCAGCCAGATTCTGTAAGGGTGGGCAGAAAGAGGGTATAAAGCCATACTAAAAAGCCTAGAAATAACCCCACTTCCACGCCGTGGCGGCTAGCCCCTTGCCAATATAAGCCCCCAATCAGCCCTGGGGCGAATTGAATCACCGCCGCAAAGGTAATCAGCCCATAAGCAGAAAGAGCTCTATCACTCGCACTGCTAAAATAATAGGCATAGGCGGTGGCAGCGATAAATAAAATGGCTAGGCGCCGCACCCAAAGCATGGTGCGGGAAATATCCCCCTGACCACGGTGCGAGGAGCCGTGGCGCAACCACAGAGGCATAATTAAATAGTTAATCAAAATAATGGAAAGTGCCACACTGGTGATAATCACCATACCGGTGGCGGCGGAAACGCCCGCAATATAAGAGGCTAAGGCGAGGCCCCAGCTGCCTACTGCCAAGGGCAGGG
>CALEAR010000226.1 GCA_937943665.1 uncultured Alcanivoracaceae bacterium | reverse complement strand
TTTAATGGCTTTGTGAAGCTGTGCTTCAAGGGAAAGCTGATCTTTAGTGCGATGGCGCAAGCCCTCATGGTAAAAGAAGGCATTATTACCCCCTAGGTGCTTGGCTTGCTCCATGGCTAAATTGGCTTTGTAAATAAGGCTGTGCGCATCGTTTGCCATGGTGGGGAAGGAGGCCACACCAATGCTTGCTCCAATAAGTAGTTCATGGTTTTCGATGAAAAACGGTGCGCGCAGGGCTTGTAAAATGGTGGTGCAAACTCCCTGTACCTCTGAGCGGCTACAAGAGTTTTCAATAAGAACAGTAAATTCATCGCCCCCCACACGGGCTAAATGATGGCGATGAATACCGTTTTCCAACAACCGTTGTGTAACTTGCTGTAATAGAGCATCGCCCACTTGGGGGCCCATGGTGTCGTTAATGGGTTTAAAGCGATCAAGATCAATGGCGATGAGCGCCACTTGTTCGCGCGTTAAACGGGCCAAGGTAATAGCACGGTTTAACCGTTCGTGGAACAAAGAACGATTAGCCAAACCTGTGAGGCGGTCAAAATGAGAAAGGAACCGCACACGCTCTTCCACTCGTTTTTCTTCAGTGCGGTCAGAGCATAGGGCCACATAATAGGTGCGCTTCAGCATATCATCGTACAGCGTGGAAATTTGCACCCACATGGGGTACGTCTCGCCATCCTTACGTTGCTCGATGAGTTCACCTTCCCAATGGCCATGTTTGTTGAGGGTTTCTTTAATGCTTTGGTAAGGCTCCCCACTAAATTGCTGGGGGGAAAAGGTTCTTAAAGGTTGATTTAAGAGTTCCTCGTAATCGTAGCCTGTCATGGTGGTGAAGCGTTCATTCACTGTGAGAATGTAGAAATCTGCATTGAATACCACCACCCCTTCAGAGGCTGCGTTAAACACCGCAGCGGCAAAACGCTGGCGTTCTTGCTCCCTCATTTCCGCGGTTATATTTTTACGCAGCCCTAGCATACGTAGGGGTTTGCCAGTGTTGGGGTGTCTTTCCACCACCTGGCCTTCATCCCTAAACCACTGGGGCTCGTTTTCAGGTGTGGAAGTGATGGCATAAACCACCTTAAATTGCGTTGTTTCCCCGCTCATATGGGCTTGTAATTGTTGTGAGAATGCGAGGTAATCCTCTTCACTAATGCGCTTTGCAAGATGCTCGATAAAACTGCCATCCAACGAGTGTTGTGCCTCATGGCTCTCTTTAACGTAGGTGGTGCGGTTATCTTGAATGTTCCAATCCCACAGAATTAATTCGTTGGCTTTGAGGGCTAGCGATAAACGCTCTGTGCTGCGTGTGAGCTCTTGGTTAAGTTGTTCTAAGCTGCTAGTGCGCACTTGCACTGCTCGCTCAAGCTGCTTTTGGGAAGCGCGAAGGTGGCGAGCTGTTTTCGAATAACTGAGCGCTTCTGTGCTTAGGCGGGTTAAGCGTCGGCGATGGTTGTTCTCTTTATACTTAAGGGATCGAATAACATCTTGTTGCTGCCTAACAAATAAGAGAGCCACAGTGATGGCGGGCATCAAAAATAAAAGCCCTTGCGCTGTGGGAAAGGGCGGTGTTTTCCAAAGTAGAGCATAGGCTGAGCCTGTGGTAAGGAGGGTATAAAGCCATCGTAAGGTGGTGGGCTTGAGCCCCATAAAAGCGGCTATGAAACCTAATCCCCATAATGCGTATATAGGGAGAGCCATTAAAGGTGGAGAAAGCCCAGGCGTTAATAATGAATACCAAGCCAATGCACTCATAGCCAGTGCAGAAGCCACATAGCTAACAGGAATCCAATTGGCCTCTTGTTGCTTCACTAAAAGGAATAAACGTGAAACGGGGATTAACAGGGCCACCGCCCATAACAGGGGTGCAGTAACGGAAGAGGATAACAAGGTTCCGTAGGCAGCTAACCACGCAAGCGCTGTTAATATTTCTAACGATGTAAAAAGCAACGTTTGTGGCGTTGCGGTATAGCGGGTGAGTGGCATTTATCCCCCTGAATGTTGAAGCGCAATGCTTCAGGCCGATTAATAAAAGAGAATCAATTGTAATGTAGTTTTACAAAAGGTGGAACCAAGGTACATCAACTTTTAGTGGGATATAAACTTTCACTGATCCATGAAACCTTGGAGCGAAATTTTTACGTTCGGTTTAGAATAGCGCCCATGAAAAATGCAGAGCTCCTATTAAATGATTTAAATGATGCCCAACGCCAAGCGGTGGTGGCTGAATCTCCTCACTTACTTGTGCTAGCGGGTGCTGGTTCGGGTAAAACCCGAGTGCTAGTTCACCGTATTGCTTGGTTAGTGGCCACCGGCCAGTGTTCCTTGCAGGGTATATTGGCGGTTACCTTCACCAATAAGGCGGCCGCAGAGATGCGCGAGCGCATTAGCGATCTTATTGGTATGCCCACACAAGGCCTTTGGGTGGGTACCTTCCACGGTATTGCCCACCGTTTATTACGCCGTCATTGGCAGCAGGCGGGCCTTGCGGAAACCTTTGAGATCCTCGATAGCGAAGATCAACGCCGTTTAATCAAGCGTTTACTAACAGAATTACAGCTTGATGAAAAGCGCTGGCCAGTGAAGCAAGTGCAATGGTACATCAATACGCAAAAAGATGAGGGCTTACGTGCGGAACACGTGGTGGTGGGCAAGGATCTTTACAGCCAAACCATGCAACGAGTGTACGCCGAATATGAACGTTTGTGTGAGCAACAATCTTTAGTGGATTTCAATGAGTTGCTCTTGCGCGCATTGGAGCTAGTGCGTGATAACGATGAACTGCGCACTCATTATCAGCGCCGCTTTCAGCATGTGTTAGTGGATGAATTTCAAGATACTAACGCCATTCAATATGCGTGGATGCAGCTATTGGTGGGGCCACACTCTGGGCTTACCGTGGTGGGGGATGATGACCAATCCATTTATGGATGGCGAGGCGCAAAGATTGAGCATATTCAACAGCTAAGTGAAACGTATCCTGGGCTCGTAACCATTCGTTTAGAACAGAATTACCGCTCCACAGAAACCATCTTAAACGCCGCCAACCAAGTGATTGCGAATAATAACAATCGCTTAGGCAAGAATCTGTGGACAGATAGCGGCCAAGGGGAGCCCATTAAAACGTATGCGGGCTTTAATGAGGTGGATGAAGCCCGTTTTATTGTGGGGCGCATTACGGATTATTTTCAACAAGGGGTGAATTACCACGAAATGGCGGTGTTGTACCGTTCCAACGCTCAATCCCGTGCCCTAGAGGAAGCCTTATTACAACAAGGGGTGCCTTACCGTATTTATGGTGGGCAGCGCTTCTATGAGCGTGCCGAAATTAAAGATATTTTGGCCTATTTGCGGCTCAGCATTCACCCACAGGCGGATGCCGCCTTTGAACGGGTGGTGAATCGCCCCACACGAGGTATTGGCGCGCGCACGGTGGAGCGTTTGCGTGAGGAAGCACGCCAACAGGGAGTGAGTTTATTTGAAGCCGCGCAACGTTTAATTACCCATGGGGGGTTAAAGGGTAGAGCCGCCAGTGCGGTGGGGGATTTTTTAAATATGCTCAGCGCTGTGAGCGCTCAGTGTGAAGGCAAACCCTTGCATAAGCGCACAGAAATCTTATTGCATCACACAGGGCTGTTGGATTTCTACCAGCAAGAAAAGGACGCGAAATCCAAGGATAGAGTGGAAAACCTCCATGAGTTTTTAACAGCCACCCAACAGTTTGGTGATGAAGAGGTGGAAGATAGCCAAGATGTGCTAGTGGCTTTTTTGGATCATGCAGCCCTTGAGGCGGGTGAAAGCCAGGCTGATGAGGGCCAAAGCGCGGTGCAATTAATGACGTTACACTCCGCGAAGGGTTTAGAGTTCCCCGTGGTTTTTATTGCGGGTATGGAAGAGGGGCTGTTCCCTCATCAAATGTCCATGGATACACCCGATGGGCTTGCTGAGGAACGCCGCCTTTGCTACGTGGGCATTACACGCGCCATGCGTGAGCTGTATCTTACCTACGCAGAAAGCCGACGTTTATACGGTAAAGAGCAAATTAATCGCCCATCGCGTTTTTTGCGTGAAATCCCTCGAGAGCTTTGCCAAGAGGTGCGCATGCGCCGCAATACAGTGGCAATGGGCGGTGCCACAGCGCAACCGCTAAAGGCGGCGGGCAGCTTATCCGATGAGCCAGAAAATGGGTTTAAGTTAGGTACGCGCGTAAGGCATCCTCGGTTTGGCGAGGGCACCGTGTTGCATTATGAAGGCCGTGGCCCCATGGCGCGCATACAGGTGAACTTTGATCGCGAAGGCAGCAAGTGGCTGGTGAGCCAATATGCCAAGCTAGTGGCGTTAACTTAGCATCGTTGCAAGCAGGCTTGCATCTGCCCTTACACCGGGCGGGTGAAGATGCCCTCGTGCCGGGCTGGCACCCACACAATGGGTTCTTAATAAATATCATCGCGAGCAAGCACTGCGAAATCACTCTTTTTTTGCGGGGTTACGCAAAAAAAGCAGTGGTT
>CALEAR010000225.1 GCA_937943665.1 uncultured Alcanivoracaceae bacterium | reverse complement strand
GCTTTTTTTGCGTAACCCCGCAAAAAAAGAGTGATTTCGCAGTGCTTGTTGCTGATGCTGTGTATTAAAAACACCTTGTGTGGCACCCGCCCGGTGCTAGGGCACATCACCTGCCCGGTGTAAGGGCACCCATCAGAAGGGCCTACTCACTTACCCAGAGTAAAAACTCGCGTTGTTCTTTCTCGCTAGCCACACGCCACAGGGATTTCAAGCGCAATAGTACATCTTCTTCCTTGAGGGGCTTAACGGTTTCTGTGTTTTCCGCCTTGGGTTGATCATCTTGCAGGCTAGCCAGTAAGGAAGGACGGCGCGTGGTGGTGGCACGTGTTGGTTTCTTTTCACCCGTGGTGGTGTTCAGAGTCCAACCCTCAAAGTTTTTAGCGAAGGTTTCAGCCTCGTTTAAACGCTTGGGGCGTTCAAAATCCATGCTAACTGTTTCGCCGGCTTTGCCTTCCACCACAAAGGTTACAGGCTGCGAACGCACCACAGTGTGAGATTCAATATTGTTATCCCAAAACTGCTTGTAATAAGCATCGATTTCATAGCGGCCAGGCAACAGGTAAAGCACTCTATCGTTGTTGCCTAAAAGTTTGCCAAAATCATTGGCCAATGCCTTGCCATTCACCGTCATAATTTCTAGTAGATGGGGCACTTCCACGGTGAGTAATTCATCTTGCGAGCGTTCTTCGCCATCGTACAGGTGATGCTCTTGCAAGGAGGCGCAAGCACCTAACCAGAGGGTGGCAAACACCATAAGAAACGTACGGAAAAATAAATTTAATTTCATATTGCACTCTTTTTGTTAATGAGCGGGAGGGTTGGCATGTTTTTGATCCTGAGGGATCTCTTTATTAGGCGCTAAGCGCAAAATAGTTCGTTGCATTAATACGTTATTGGGAATGGAAAAGCGATGGCCGTTTTCATCCTCAAGAATTAGGAAGAATAAACCCATTTGCCGAACACGCCCAGTAACGGTGTTATCGCCATCTAAAATACGCACCCTATCCATGACACCAAAAGGCGCATTGAAAAAGAGGACGAGTGCAGCGGTAATATTGCTTAAAATGGACCAAGCGGCAAAAAACGCAATACCCGCTAAGGCAAAAATAGAGGAGGCAAAAACCATAAACCCATGGCCGGTAAAGCCCCAAATGGCGCTTAATAGCACAAAGGTCACAATAATGCCCGTGGTGTTAATGAGCACAATCACTTGGAAGATGCGGTTTGGCGTATAGCGGCGCCGCTCACCAAAACGGCGCACAATTTTGCGCATGAGCGCCGTGATCAACACCACGCCCACCACGATGCCGATGGTTAATAAAAACCGTATGACGCTTTGGCTTAAAAAGAATTCACCCATGCACGTTACTCACAAAAAAGGGTTGTTAATACGTTCCTGACCAAAGGTAGATTGGGGGCCATGGCCAGGAATAAAAGTGACTTCATCCCCAAGGGGAAGGAGTTTGGTTTTAATGGAGCTAATTAATTGCTGATGGTTCCCCTGGGGGAAATCAGTTCGCCCAATGGAACCGGCAAAAATCACATCACCCACAATGGCCAAGGCGCTGGGGCGATGGTAAAACATCACGTGGCCTGGGGTGTGGCCGGGGCAGTGTAAAACCTCCAGTTGGGCTTCACCCACGCTCACTACATCACCATCCTCTAACCACTGTGCTGGCTCAAAGGGCTCCACCTTAGGGAAGCCAAACATTTGCGCTTGCTGGGGTAGCATATCGAGCCAAAACTTATCCCCTTTATGGGGGCCAATAATAGGGATATCAAGGGTTTTGGCGAGCGCCATAGTGGCGCCCACATGATCAATATGAGCATGGGTGAGTAGGATCTTTTCGGGGGTGCCTTGGCTGCTTTCAATGGCGTTGAGGATATTAGGTAAATCGCCGCCTGGATCCACAATGGCAAGGTGATTGCTCTGTTGGCAATGCAGCAAGGAGCAGTTTTGTTGGAAAGGGGTAACAGGAATAATGGTGTACTTCATAATGCTCTATTGGAATTGAGTAAACTGTGGCTGTGAGTATAACAGGCTGTGGTGAGTTGGAGCAGTGCCCGAAACGAAACAGGAAAAATCTCTCTAAATGAGGTATCATTGCGCCCCGAACCGAGCTAGGCCGCTCTTTGCGTTGATTCTGTTTGAAGTTTAACCAGTATTCATGCGGTGAATGTTGGGTATATTTGTAATTAGCTTCAATGATGATCAGAAAAGGAGTAGAATCGGCCCCGAGTTGAAACAGTGGCTGAGGCCGCTGTTCTGCGTGGAGCAGGCTCGTTATTTTCACTCACTACTATATATAGGAACTGACCATGTCATACTTAAAAGACATTGAAGCGGTTGCTGCTGAAC
>CALEAR010000224.1 GCA_937943665.1 uncultured Alcanivoracaceae bacterium | reverse complement strand
AGCTTACCGAGGACCTCCAAGGCATTTTTGTGCAGAGTGGCATCCGCCTCGTTATTGGGGCGATACTTTTCGCCTTGGTACTTATCCACCTCCAAGCGCACTGCTTCCCCTTTGGGAGCTTTGGTATCCGCATGTAGCTCCCAAAACTCTTCGGGAATAAAGGCGCGAATTTCCCGTTCGCGCTCCACCACCAACTCCACAGCCACGGATTGCACACGGCCAGCGGAAAGACCGCGAGCAATTTTGCTCCACAGCAAAGGGGACACCATAAAGCCCACCACACGATCTAGGAAGCGGCGAGCCTGCTGTGCTTGCACCTGGTTAAGATCCAATTGGCCTGGCTGTTGGAAGGCCTCTTCAATGGCTTTTTTGGTGATTTCATTAAATACCACACGGGCGTAACGTTCATCCTCTCCCCCGATCACCTCTTTAAGGTGCCAGGCGATGGCTTCCCCTTCTCTATCCAAGTCAGTGGCGAGGTAGATTTTATCGGCTTTGGCAGCAAGGCGTTTTAGCTCATCAATCACCTTTTCCTTGCCAGGCAAAATTTCATATTGCGCCTGCCAACCGTTTTCAGGATCCACCCCCATGCGGCGAATCAACTGCTCCTTGGCCTTACGCTTGCGATGCTCAGCGCGCTCCTCCGGCGGTAATGAACGAGTATAAGCCGCCTCTTTGGCACGTTGCGCTGCGGTGGTACGGCTGCCGCCACCCACGGGTAAATCACGCACGTGCCCAACGCTCGACTTCACAACAAAACCATCTCCCAAATAGCGATTAATGGTGCGCGCTTTAGCGGGAGATTCCACAATGACTAAAGATTTGGCCATCAGTTTTGATTCTCAAATTGCAAAATAAATGGTGCCTAAATGGCAATGATTGTTTATCACACTACGCAAAGGCGGCCTATTTAGGCAAGTAAATAGGGTCAAGGTCAAGTGCTAGATGTTGTTAGTGCGAAATTCATACATTTTATTTGGGTGCTCTGAGGATGAATTTCAAGATCCATACATCATGGCGTTCTGCGTTTTAATGTGCTACACCAAAAGAAACACAACACAGGAGCTCGCTTTATGAAACCTTATAACACGCTCTTAGTAGCCATTGATGGCAGCCCTAGTTCGGTGAAGGTATTGCAAAGGGCCATGCAAATGGCTGAACAGCAGGCTGAACGCTTACACGTGATTCATGTGATTGAGCCCTTAGCCTTGGCCTATGGCGCCGATATGCCCATGGATGTCACCGAGCTGCAGCAAAACCTTATTGATCAAGCGAAGGAAAGCATCTCCTCGTTAACCCGTGGTTTCCCTATTCCCGAGCACCAAATCCATGTGGAGCTCGGCTCCATTGAAAAAGCCGTGCACGATAAAGCCAGCGACATTCAGGCAGAAATCATCGTCATGGGCAGCCACATGCGAGGCGGCTGGGGTATTTTGTTGGGCAGTACCGCCCGGGGCATGCTCCCAGGCAGCAACTGCGATGTGCTAGCCGTTAAAATCCATGATTAAGTGAGCTGCACTGAAGCGGTGAGCTCATAGGTTTGGTTCCATTCATGGAGCAAATCCGCTAAGGCGTGTGCTTGTTCGCTTAAGGCTTTTAATTCCTCTTGAGTGCCCTTAGCACCAGTGAATAAGGGCACTTTTCTTAGGCCCACCACCGCTGGATGATGAGGATCCTGCATGCGGATTACTTCCAACGTCCAACGCACGTTGTGTACCAACATGCGATAAAATGCAATTTTTGTGGCCAAGGTGAAGCGCGAGAAATCTTCTAAATGTTGAAACTCTTCTGCCTCTAAACGAGCCACCACGGCACCACGACTGTTTTCATCCACAGCAATACATGCGGTGCGCTTATTATCACGCAACATGGCCAAGGCACCGAACAGCTCCCCTGGGCTAATATAATTCAGGATCTTTCCCTGGCGGTGGTTATCGGCGAACACAGCCAACTGCCCACGCAATAAAAAATACAAACTCGGATCCATCTCATTACGCTGAATCAATACCTCCCCAGGGGCGAGTTCTCGAATATCACAGTGCTTTACCAACAGCTCCCACTGCTGTGGATCTTGCCGTTTAAGCTCATTAAAAAAAGAAACACCAGCAAACAGGCGCTCCATAGATGATGTGTTGGCGTGGTTCATATTCCCCCCGAATCAATGAAAACCGCGAGAATGCTACCTCGCAGCGCCAAGGAGCTCAATGATACAAAGCAAATAGGCATCCTCTAAAAGCTGACCATAAAAACACTGTTCATTTTAACAGTAGTCTGTGTTAAGCTCAGTTTGTATTACAGCCAATAGCGCCGCAAGAGGACACAACAATGCGTGAACATCTCACAGCTCGTCAGCAGCAAATTCTGGATTACATCCTTGAGTTCCAAGCGGAAAACGGCATGGCGCCCACACGGGCAGAAATTGCCTTGCGCATGGGATACCGCTCAAAGAATGCTGCCTCGGATCATCTGCGCGCGCTTGCTCGAAAAGGGTATATTGCCTTACATTCCGACCGTTCCCGAGGCATTCAAGTCCTCGTGGACCCCATGGAAGAGAGTTACGAGCTACCCGTGATTGGCCAGGTGGCAGCAGG
>CALEAR010000223.1 GCA_937943665.1 uncultured Alcanivoracaceae bacterium | reverse complement strand
AATGTCATCATGGTTTTTTCCATTTGCACCGCTTGGAACAGGTTACCGTGGGTGCGCGTCCAATCGGAAGCCCAATAATAACCCTCCAAATTACGGGATAACTCCCAGCCCACCTGCGGCGCCTTGAATAAATCATCTAAACGCAAACGCACCCCTTCCACCGTATTTGGTTGGCGTGCTAGCCGTGCGGCATCATCCACATGCACATAGGCTAAAAGGCTATCCACCTCCGCTTTCACGCGGAAAATACCCGTCACATGAAAGCGTTTAAAGCGTGGCGTTACCCCTGCGGGGGAAAGGCTAGCTTCCGGCAGTACTAACACCACCTGATCGCCCACATCCACGCCTAATTCGCGGGCCACCCCATAACCGAGCACAATATTGAAGGCACCACTTTCTAGGCTTTCAAGCTCACCGTGCCACATGTGCTCGCCCACAATGGAAACCTGCTTTTCCTCTGGTGGCGAAATGCCATTCACCATGGCACCGGTAACCTGCCCACCATGGGCCAACATACCCTGCAACTCCACAAAGGGGGAAGCGGCCACCACGTTAGGATGTTCTGTTACGTTTTTAGCTAGGCTGCGCCAATCTTTTACTGGCTCACTGCCATGCACAGAAACATGGGTCACCATGCCCAAAATTCGGGTTTGTAATTCACGTTCAAACCCGTTCATCACCGATAACACGGTGATGAGTACCGCCACCCCCAGCATTAACCCGAGGGTGGAAATGAGGGCTATCACAGAAATGAGGCTGTTACTGGTGTGAGCACCCGTGTAACGCAGCCCAATATAAAAGGAAAGTGGCTTAAACATGTGGCGCATTAAACATGATTATTCCCCTAAAGACCACATTAAATGTGATGCTTATCTAGCCTTTAGCTAGCCAAACATGGTTGAATAGGCCATAACTGCTATTCACAGCAATGTATTGTGCCATCAATGGGGATAACAAATGCAAAGAACACTTGGCCGCTTGGCCGGCACGGCTTGCCTTATTTTTGCGTTAATGCAAACAGCTACTGCTCAAGAACTGCCACAACGGGGTGCCTCCATGGCATCGGTGGAGCAGCAGTTTGGAGCACCGGTAAAAAAACATGCTCCTGTGGGTAATCCCCCCATCACTCGTTGGGATTACCAAAACTACTCCGTTTTTTTTGAAGGGAACACCGCCCTGCATGCAGTCT
>CALEAR010000222.1 GCA_937943665.1 uncultured Alcanivoracaceae bacterium | reverse complement strand
GCCGTGGCGGCAATGGCGGTGTAAGTGGCAATTTTTAAGGAATGAAACACCGCATTCATTAATTGGGTGTTTTCAAACAAGCTGCTGTACCAGCGGGTGGACCATCCGCCCCATACGGTGACTAGCCGAGAGGCGTTAAAGGAATACACCACCAACACCACCATGGGGGCATAAATAAAAATCATGCCCAAATACAGCATAATGCGTGAGAAACGGAATCTAGCCATTGTTTTGCCCCAATTCCTTCGCCTGCGTGCGGTTAAACAATAAAATGGGCACCAAGAGGAGCAACAGCATAATCACAGCCAAGGCAGAAGCCACGGGCCAATCGCGATTGTTGAAGAACTCTTGCCACAGCACTTTACCAATCATGAGGGTTTCTGGGCCGCCCAATAGCTCGGGGATCACAAACTCACCCACGGCGGGAATAAACACCAGCATGCAACCTGCCATAATGCCGCCCTTGGAAAGGGGGAAGGTAATGCGCCAGAAACTGCTAAAGCGGGTGGCGCCAAGATCCTGTGCGGCTTCTATGAGGCTGTTATCATGCTTGGATAAGTTGGCGTAAAGGGGTAGCACCATAAAGGGCAAATAGGAATACACCACCCCAATATACACCGCTGTGTTGGTGTTTAGGATCTGTAAGGGCGAATCAATGATGCCCAGCCCTAAAAGCAGCTGATTAAGCAAGCCGTTATTGCTCAGGATACCCATCCAAGCGTAGGCCCGAATGAGCAGGGCTGTCCACGTGGGCATCATCATTAAGAGCAGCCACATGAGCCGTGTGCTTTTGGGGCTATTGGCAATGGCATAGGCCATGGGATACCCAATAAGCAAACACAATAGGGTGCTTATAAAGGCCACCTTTAGGGAGCCCAAATAGGCGGCCAAATAGAGGGGATCTTCCCCTAATAGAATATAGTTGCCCACATTGAGGATGATGCGCAGTTGTTCGCCGCTCCACTCCAACAGGGCGGTGTAGGGTGGAATGGCAATTTGTAATTCTGCAAAGCTGATTTTCAGCACCAACACGAAGGGCAGCAGAAAAAACAGTAGCAACCACACAAAGGGCACCGCAATAACGCCATGGCGGGCGGTGGGCAGCTGGCGGCGGAGGCGGTTAATTATTTTCATATTGGAATACCACGCCGCTGTCATCCACCCAGTGGAGGTATACCTTATCATCCCACGTGGGGCGCTGAACGTTACGCTCAGAGTTAGCCATAAACGCCTGCACAATGGTGCCCGAGGCGAGCTCCACATAGTACACAGAATGGCCGCCCAAATAGGCAATGTCGTACACTGTGCCTTGGGTCCAGTTGTACTCTTCGTACTCTAAATCCTCTGGCTTTTCTAGGCTGAGGAGTAGCTTTTCTGGGCGTAGAGCAAAGGTTACTCGCTTATCCTCCGCCAAGCTGCTAATCCCATGGCCAATATAAATGGGGCGCTCTAACTGTGGACACACAATAATGGCATGGTCTGTGTCATCGGCCACAATTTCGCCATCAAAGAGGTTGACGTTGCCCACAAATTCGCACACCAAACGGCTAGCGGGGGTTTCATAAATATCCATGGGGCTGCCCACTTGGGCAATCCAACCTTGGTGCATAATGGCAATGCGCTCCGCCATGGTCATGGCTTCTTCTTGATCGTGGGTTACCATCACGCAGGTCACGCCTACGTTTTCAATGATCTCCACCAGTTCGAGCTGCATTTGCGAGCGTAACTTTTTATCCAAGGCTCCCATGGGCTCATCTAAGAGCAGCAACTTAGGACGCTTGGCCAAGGAGCGGGCCAAGGCCACGCGCTGGCGCTGTCCGCCGGAAAGCTGATGCGGCTTGCGCTTGGCGTATTGTGTCATGTGCACGAGACGCAGCATTTCCGCCACGCGCTCCTGGATTTGCGCTTTGGGTAGGCGATCTTGTTTCAAACCAAAGGCAATATTTTGCTCCACCGTCATGTGGGGGAAGAGGGCATAGGATTGAAACATCATATTAATGGGGCGCTCATAAGGAGGCACCTGAGTAATATCCACCCCATCAAGCAAAATACGCCCTTCTGTGGGGGCCTCAAACCCCGCCAACATGCGTAATAAAGTGGATTTGCCTGAGCCTGACCCCCCTAAAAGGGCGAAAATTTCTCCCTTATTAATGGTGAGATTCACATCATCCACGGCGAGGGTGTCATCAAAATATTTACTCACCCCCTGGATTTCCACCAGTACATCTTTGGGTTTTTGTAGGTTTGCGAGCGCTTTTTTGTAGGCGCCTGGGATTAAAGCCATAAAAAGGCCCCCCTTAACAAAAAGCCCAGCTTAGGCTGGGCTTAACGGTGAAAAAATTAACGCCCAGATTTTATGCGTGCCCACGTTCTTGTAGCCGTGCGTTGTACATTGGCAGGCAAAGGTTTTGAAATAAACAAGGCGTCAATCACTTCAGCCTCAGGGTACACATTTGGGTTCTCACGAACCGCTTCATCCATGTACTCAAAAGCCTCAGCATTGGGGTTGGCATACCCCACATAATTGCTGATCTTAGCAATCACTTTAGGGTCTAACAGATAATTAATAAAGGCGTGGGCGGCCTCTTTGTTGGCGCTATCCTTAGGAATGGCCAACATATCAAACCACAGGTTGCCACCTTCTTTAGGTAAGCTGTAGGCAATGTTTACCCCACGGCCGGCTTCCATAGCGCGGTCTCGGGCCTGTAGCACATCGCCGGAAAACCCCGCTGCCACACAAATATCACCGTTGGCGAGATCCGCCACATATTTGGAAGAGTGGAAGTAAGTAACATAAGGGCGAACGGCAAGCAGCTTTTCTTCGGCTTTTTTGTAATCCGCCGCCTCATGGCTGTTAGGGTCCAAGCCTAAATAGTTCAACACAGAGGGGATCATTTCATCGGCGGAATCTAAAAATGCCACACCACAGCGGCTGAGCTTTTCCATGTTCTCTGGTTCAAATAACACTGCCCAGGAATCAATGCGCTCAATGCCGAGCACCTCTTTCACTTTATCCACGTTATAACCAATGCCGTTGGTGCCCCAAAGGTAAGGCACGCCGTATTGGTTGCCAGGGTCATTATGCTCCACCTGTGCTAATAGCTGCTTATCTAAGTATTTTAGGTTGGGGAGCTGGCTTTTATTCAAGGGGGCAAAGGCACCCGCTTGAATTTGGCGCGCCATAAAGTGATCTGAAGGCACCACCACATCATAGCCGCTACGGCCTGCGAGGAGCTTGCCCTCTAGCACTTCGTTGGAATCAAAAACATCATATACCACCCGAATTTGGGTGGCTTCGGTGAAGCCTTTTAAGGCGCTATCGGTGATGTAATCCGACCAGTTATACACATGCACTGTGCCTGCCCCATGGGCTGCGGTGCTCAGTACGGTGAGAATAAAAACAATGAGGGTGTAAATTTGTGCAGGCAATGGCTTGCTCCTTATTTAAAGGTTATCACACACATTAAATATGGCTTGCCTTCGGCTTTATGAGCAACCTGTTGGGCCATGATGGGACTTGGCTTGGAAGCGAGTCATGAAATTTCGGATTATACTGGCAATCGCCCCCCTGTAAATACATTTTTCATCTCATTTGAAGAAAAGATTTTCCTGTTTTTAACTTGTCACCGCATATGCTAGCGTAAAGGCTTCACTGGGAAGAGAAATGCATAATGATGAAAAAAATATTCTTGGCCCTAGGGCTATTGTTGCTGCTTTTTGTACTTTATTTGCTGTTGTGGCCGGTGCCCATTGATCCTGTGGCTTGGGAACCTCCCACAGCGCCTGCCTTAAAAGATACCTATGAACGCAACCAACAGCTTCAGGCGGTGGAGCGCCTTGGAGAGGGTGTGGCTAAGGGCCCTGAAGATGTGATTGTGGATGAGGCTGGCCGAATTTATGGTAGCTTTGAGGATGGTCGCATTCGCCGCTTTGATGCACAGGGTGAAAAGGCAGAGGTGTTTGCTAATACGGAAGGCCGCCCCTTAGGGTTAGCGTGGGCCGCTGGTGGCACCTTGGTGGTGGCGGATGGCAAGAAAGGGCTCTTGGCGGTGCGCCGCGATGGTAGCATCCGTGAGCTCACCACAGAGGCCGATGGCGTGCCCTTTGGTTTTACCAATGCGGTGGTGGTGGGCAGCAATAATATGGTGTATTTCACCGATGCCTCCCATCGTTTTGGGGTGAGCAACTTCATGGCGGATATTTTGGAATACAGGGGCAATGGGCGCTTGTTACAGTATGATCCCATTTCCGATACCACCACTGAGTTGCTTGATGATTTGTACTTTGCCAACGGGGTGGCCCTAGGGCCGGGTGAAGATTACTTGCTAGTGGCGGAAACCAGTGCCTACCGCATTATGCGCTACTGGTTAGTGGGCCCTAAAAAAGGCACTGCGGAAGTGTTCATGGAAAACTTACCCGGCTTGCCCGATAACGTGAATTACGATGCAGAAGAAGATGTGTTTTGGATTGCTTTATTTGCTCCCCGTAATCGTTTACTAGATTGGGTAGCCAATAAGCCTTGGTTGCGTAAAGTGGTTTATCGTTTGCCTAAGGTATTGCAGCCCAAGGAGGCCCACCATGCCTTTGTGTTAGGGGTCACACCTGAGGGAGACGTGCGTTATAACTTGCAGGATGATTCGAATAAGGCGTTTGCGCCTATTACCAGTGTGCGCCGCCATGGCCATAGCTTGTACTTAGGCAGCCTTTACCAAAAAGCCATTGGGCGCTACGAACTGGCACAGTAGTCACCCCATGTGAAACGGCTAGCATCAGCTAGCCGTTTTGCTTTTTGTGGGGAAATCCTTAGGCTTAGGCCTCCTTATATTTTCTTTCACTTAATCAATAGGTGTGATATGCGCTCTGTGGCGGATCGAATTCGTCATGCTTTGTGTTTTGAAATCATTGGTTTGATTTTAGTCACCCAGCTTTCTGGTTGGCTGTTTAACACCCCGCTGGTGCAATTTGGTGTGTTAGCACTGGCACTATCGGTGCTCGCTACCCTGTGGAACTACGTGTACAACCTTGCCTTTGATCATGCCATGTTGCGCTTAGTAAAGCGGGTGGAGAAAACCTTGCTCGAGCGTGTGCTTCATGCGTTTTTGTTTGAGGTGGGTATGCTCATCATTACCTTGCCCCTGGTGGTGTGGTGGATGGAATATGGCTTAATGGAGGCCTTCCAAATGAGCATCGCTTTGATGATTTTTTATTTAGTGTACGTGTACATTTACAACATTGTTTACGACAAGCTTTTTCCCATTCCCCCCTTAGAAACCTCCTCAGAGGCTCAATAAAAAAAGGGCCCACGCTGAAATGGTGGGCCCGGTGTGTTACTGCGGATAAATCACAATGCGGTTGTATTCACTAAAGTGACGCTCGATTTTCTGCGGTAAATCCCCGGTGAATGCGTTATACACCAGGTGTTTCTTGCGTGAGGAAACAAACACAATCAAATCGGTTTCACCAAGCTCACGGAACACAATCAAAATATCATCCCAATCTTCAAACAGGTTGAAGTTTAAGGTGTTTTTGAGTTTGTGCTCTTTGCAGTACGCTTTAATGGCATCAAAGGTTTGCTGCGTGCAATTCAGCGTTAAGGGGATGGTGAGCTCAGTGGAAAGCTTCAGCAGCTTGTGGAGCCAAATCTCAAAACCCTCTTCATATTCTGCCAAGGGCGGAATAATCACAAAAATGGCTTTGTGAGTCACAAAGGGGTTGGGCAAGTGGCAAATGAACAGGGTGCGGTTGGTGTTGTGCAGAATCCCTTCGTGTTCATTTTCGGTTAAATGCTCAAACAAGCCTTCTTTTTTGGGCCAACCAATCACAATGAGGCTAGCGGCAATTTCACGCGCGGCGCGCGCTATACCCGCGGCGCGGTTTTGCTCAATGGTGGCCATAATGTTCACTTCCGTATCAGTGGCAGTGATCTCTGAGAGGTAGCTTTCCATTTGCTTACGGGCCAAGGCTGCTTGTTTTTCCGCTTCTTCGTTATTATCCACCACGTTGAGCATGGCCAGGGGGTGAGAGGATTCTGGATCTTTAATCAACAGGGCAAAATCCAACAGGCTTGCAACATTAGAGGTATTGGAAAGAGGAATGAGAATTTGCTCCATATCCAGCTCAGACAGCAGGCTAGGGTCATTTTCTTCCTCGTAGGCATCGGCAATGTTTGCGGCAGCGCGGTTAGTAATAAAAGAGGAGGCCACACAGGACACTAAAATAATCACAATAATGGCGTTTAAAAGGGTGTCATCGGCAATGCCCGCTTCGTGACCCACCATAATCACCGCCAAGGTGGCGGCCGCGTGGGCGGAACTTAACCCAAAAATAAGATTGCCTTGATCCTTGTTCATGCGGAAGGTAAAGCGGGTGGCCAGGGCCGCTACGTATTTCCCTAACATGGCCACAATGGTGAGCACAGTGGCGGTAATGAGGGTGGCGGTGCCACTGGTGACCACGGATATATCCACAATCATACCCACGCTAATGAGGAAGAAGGGGATAAACAGCGAGTTCCCTAGGAAATCAATGCGGTTCATGAGGGCGGAGGAAATGGGAATGGCGCGGTTAAGGGCCAGACCCGCCACGAAGGCGCCGATGATGGGTTCTAGGTTGGCCAGTTGGGCAAAAAAGGCGGCCAAGAACACAATACACAGCACAAAAATATAGTGGGAATACACTTCCCCAGCGAACTTATTTAAGAACCAATCCGCTAATTTGGGAATGGCAGTGAACATCACAGCGGTGAAAACACCAATAGAAATGAGCAACTGCACCCAGAATTCTTGGGTGAGTCCATCATTCTTCGCCCCTAAAATCACCGCTAAAATCACTAGCACGGCGGCATCGGTGAGAATGGTGCCCCCCACGGTAATGGCCACGCTACGATCCTTGGTGATGCCTAGGCGGCTCACTGTGGGGTAAGAAATTAAGGTGTGAGTGGCGAAAATACTGGATACCAAGAGGCTGGCGTATACATCAAAGCCAAGCAGGTAATAACACACGGGAAAGCCAATGCCTAAGGGAATGGCAAAGGTAAATAAGCCAAAGATAATACTTTTGTTGCGGTTGGCTTTAAATTCGTTGAGGTTTAGCTCGAGCCCCGCTAAAAACATAATGTACAGAAGGCCAATGGTGGAGAATACATCCACAAACATGTCCTTCTCGATCACATGGAACCCATGGGGCCCAATGGCCATGCCCGCAAAAATCAACCCAATAATGGAAGGTATCCGTATGCGCTGCAAAGAGGGCGAAAACAGGATGATGGTTAAAATCAGGGCGAAAATAAGGATGGGATCCGTCAAGGGTAGGTTGAGGAATCCGGCTAATTTTTCAAAGAATGCATTCATAAGTGCAACGCTCTTTTCATGTTATTGATATGCATCATGCCTTAGCCATGACGCTAAGGCCACACATGGGGCCTATAAATGAAGCGTGTTTGGGGAGAAAGGCGGTTGCTCTCCTGCCTTGCTCGCCAAAGTTGGCGCGCGAAGGTAACAGATTTTTTGGTTAAATACTTTAAAATCTCCTCCTTAACGCAACGCCACCGAGGTTGGCGGTGGCGTTGGCTGGAGGTTAGGGGCTTATTGTTTGGGATACAAGGTGCTTCCTTGTGCTCGAAAGGTTTTCGCCTTTTCTTTCATCCCTTGTTGCGCCTCAGCCAAGGCTGATTTTTGCGATTCATCAAGATTGCGCACTTCTTGGCTGATTTTCATGGAGCAAAACTTGGGCCCACACATGGAGC
>CALEAR010000221.1 GCA_937943665.1 uncultured Alcanivoracaceae bacterium | reverse complement strand
GGTGAAGTTAAGAATGCCGGAATCCCGCCCCTTTTCGCTAATGCCAAGGTTAGCCCGCAAGCTGCCAACTAAGCTGCTTGGGGAACGCTTGGTTACCGTAAAGCGGAACCCTTCAGGGGCCTCTAGGGCCCGCACTTGCATATCCACTTGGTGGGTATCGTTGTTCGCTGTTTCCCCCACCTTGCCTTCTAATAGGGGTTGGCCTGTTTCGTTTTCTAGGCGGTAGCGCTCCCCCCCTAGGGCCACCAAGGTAAGTGGCTCGTTTTGCAGCCAAGTGGGCACATCCAAGTGTTCAATCCATAGGCTCACTTCATCATCCACCCAGCCCGCAACGGGCATTTGGTTAGTATCATCCAACAGGCCGGGTAACAGGCGCTCCTTCAAGCTGCGCGGTTCGGGGCGCACTTGAATATTGGCCTTTACTTGTTCAATGGCACGGATAAGCACCAAGCGGGAACGGGCAATTTCGATTTCTGTTTGGGCTTTGCTGCCGCCGCCTAAAAAATCCACCGCTTCATCCAACACGGGAAAGCCCCCTTGCTTGCTTTCCACTTGCAGCAGGGCATCGGCTTGGTACACGGGAGTGGCCAACAAGGCATACACAATACCCAAGGTGGTAGCGAGGGCGGTAATGCCCATAATCCACCATTTGTGATCCAGCAGCACAGCCAGTAGCTGTAGTAAATCAATCTCATCATTCATGGTGGCGCCGGCGGGGCGCTGCACTGTGTGTTCTGCCATTGTAGTTCCCTGTTGGTTGTTAACATCCACCGTTTAGCCTAAGCGCTTCACCCACTCTGCCACGGCCTTTTCCATTATCGTATAAGCTTGTTCATACACATCGCGGCTGCGTTTGAAAGGGTCAGGCACTTCTTGTTGGTTGATCCAGTGCCCTAGCAACATGGTTTTGCCGCTGGCCTCCGGTGCTAATTGTGAAAGCCGTTCCTTTTGGCGTTGCTCCATCACTAAAATCAGATCCGCTTGGCGGCACAGCTCTCGGGTGAGTTTGGTGCCGCTGTGGGGTTTGCATTCTAGCCCATGTTCAGCGGCCACCTCGCGGGCGGTGGCATCCATTTCATGGCCCACCAGGGCCACCAAGCCGGCGGAGCTCACGGTTTTGTTAGTGCGCTGGGCAAGCATATTTTCCACCGTGGGGCTGCGACAAATGTTGCCATCACACACCACTAAAATGCGTTCAAACATTATTCATCCAACTCCTTCACGTATTTGCTTGCCAAGCTGCCGTAGTACACCGCTTGCACCGTGGGCATCAGTTGTGAGATCACACGGTTCCAACGGGCCACGGGGGCGGCGGTAACATACACAATATCGCGCTCGGCTAAGGTAAATTCATCCGCCAAAATCAGGGCGGCCGCATTGCGTGCATTCAGCTGATACACATCGATATAACGCTCATCCCCTTCCATCACGCGGCGCATCACAAACACGCCCGAGGCGTTCGCTTGTAATTCATTAATGCCACCACTTTCTGCCAGGGCCTCTGCCAGGCTTAAGCCATTGCGGCCCATGGGCAGGGCTTGGGGTTTGTTCAACTCACCTAGCATAAAGACTTTGTTATCATCATCGCGGCCCACGTGCACCACATCGTCTTTCTTTAGCAGTACGTTGTAGCGCCTATCCCCTTGCTCGTACACGGCTTTAAGGGAAAGGCGGTATTCTTTGCCATCACGGGTGAGCACCACGTTGCGCCAATCCGCCGTTTCGCTTAAGCCTTTGGCGGCGTTTACCGCATCTAACAGGCGCATGGGCACGTTGGTAACGGGGTAAGCACCGGGTTGGTTCACCGCGCCAGAAACATACACCTTTTGGGAGCGGAAGGCGGCCACGGTAACATCCACTTGGGGTTGTTCAATATAACGGCTTAAGCGGCGAGTGATTAAATCACGAATTTCTGTGACCTTAAGGCCTTCCACCTCTATCACCCCCACATAGGGGTAAAAAATGGTGCCATCGTTATGCACCCAGTTACCGGCATCGGAGGGGCTACGCTCTGAACCCGCAGGGATGGTAAGTTCGGGGTGGTCCCACACTGTGATGTTTAACACATCCCCAGGGCCCACCACATAATCATAGTAATCCCCTGTGCTGGTGAGGGGCTGCTCTATTTCTGGTGGGATTTCATGCAGCTCGGGCACATCGGTAACCGCATCAATGGGTTTAATGCGAATACGATCGCTTAAATCTTCTTGTTCGCTGGTGTTGGGCTTTTCACTTCCAAACCAATAGGATTGCCGTTCACTCTTAAAATGGGAGCCTGGCATAAGGGAACAGCCCGTGGTTACCGCCAACAAGGCGGCAAGGGTCATACAACGAAAGGAACCTTGCTTAATCAAATCGATACTCCCATGTCACCATGCCGTTAAATTTAGGCCATGGTTTTATTCCATTATTAGTGGTGCGCTTGGTACGAAGGGTTTTATCGGTAAACTGGCCTGCCAAGGTGAGGCGCCCGGCCTTACCGCCCCATAAATTCATGCCATAGGATAAGGTAAAGAAGTGTGCCTTTTGCGCCTCTAAAAACAACCCCAGGTGGCTGGGGCCATTTAACCTATCATCTGAAAATTTTGCCGAGGTGTTGGGGTAGTTAAGCTCTAGGTAGCTAGCGGTGAGGCCCAACTCACTGCCGTTGCTAAAAAACTGGGTGGCACCCAGGGTATAAGCACGAGAATCCCCTTCCCAGGTGGAGGCCAAATTGCGACCCTTGTAGCGGTATCCGCTGCGCCAGTTGCTGTGCTCATAGGCCACGCGGGGCACCTTATCGCTAAACCAGCTGCCCACAAGGTTATCGGCCACTTCAAAATAAAAGCGCTGCTCGCCTTGCACCAGCGCGGTGGCTAAATCCACTCCCGCCAGCTGCATGTATTTTGCTGGCATATGGCCGGCTTCATCTTCACCAATCATTTGCATATAAAAACCGGCCACCTGTTCGCCAATGGGTGCGGCTAGGCGTACATCGGCACCGGCTAATTGGTTGCTTGGGTCCAAGCCCGAGGTTTGGCCGTTATCGCGGCCGATTAAGGCATTGCCAAAGGTTTCTAGGTTCTTTTCTCGGCCCTTGCCTGCCCATTGGAAGGTGCGGCTTAGGCCCACCTCCACCCAAGTGGCGGGTTTAAAGGTAAAGCGGGCGCCAAAAAGTTGTGAATTGGGAATATGACGGTTGGTTTCTAACTGGGTGGCAAACACCACCAGGTTCCAAGGCCCAAGCCAACGCGCCGGCGCCCAGCTGCTAGGCGTGGAACGGGAACGGTTCACCCACACACCGGGGGTGGGCCTGGCGTTATGGCTTAAAATGGCGCTGCTATGCCACGCAGGCCCCCACCAACGATCGATTTGGCCGGCCCCTATTACCCAGTTGCCCACCTGCCCGGCTAAGTAGCTGTTATCGAATCGCCATTCATCCCCATCCCGAGGGTGATGCACATAGGTGGCGGAGGCGCCAGCGGCCACGGGCCCTTGTTGTAAATCCACGTTAACAGCAAATTCTCCGCGCTCCCGTGGGGCGTTGCGGAAATCCCTAAACAAAGGCTCTTGGCTGGCGTGGCCTAGCTTAAGGCTAAAGCGAGCATCGCTGTTGCGATGAAAATCCCGTTCAAAGCTAAGGTAGCGCCAAGCCAAGGTATTGCGGCAATGGGCGGGGGCATCGGGGTTATCAAGCTCGGGGCTTATATCTGCCCACATAAGAGGCCAAGTGGTAACCGGTGCCGCAAAGCAGCCTTTATCCGCCAGCTGTTGCACACTGTGTTTGGCACGCATATCCCCCACGGGGATCCACGGGGTGGCTTGCGCAAAAAGAGGGAACACAAGCACAGCCAAGCTAAAAGCCTTAGAAAATGTTTTCATGCAAAAGGATACTCTATTTCACTGCAAGCATTTTTTTATAGTAAATAAGATGCTTTTTAATAGCG
Organism: uncultured Alcanivoracaceae bacterium; assembly: GCA_937943665.1. Taxonomy (GTDB): domain Bacteria; phylum Pseudomonadota; class Gammaproteobacteria; order Pseudomonadales; family Alcanivoracaceae; genus CALEAR01. The sequence goes on along the minus strand of CALEAR010000221.1, from coordinate 517 downwards.
TGAATTCAATCGGAGCCAAAGCGATAAAGCAATGGCACATGAGCCACCAAAAAGGCCTTAGCGCTACTTGTGCGCGCCAAGGCCTCAATTTTTTATTAGAGGGATTCTAACAGTGCTTTAGCATCCTCAATGAGCACACCATCGGATTTCTCGCGGCCTTCACGAGGGCTCGCCTCTGCCGCTTTTTGAGCGTATTTTTTGGCTTCTTCTTCACGCTTTTGATCCGCTAGGAATTCGGCGTAGTAGCCATTCACATCCGCCCCTTCGGAACGAATTTCTAAGGCTTTTTTGAAGATTTCCTCTGCTTTTTTCTTATCGCCAAAGGCCACGGGCCAGCCGGGTGCACGGGCATACAATAGGCCTAAGGTCACGTAGGCGGAGGCGTTATAACCCTCTGGATCAATCTCAATGGCACGCTCAAGCACGGCGCGGGCTTCTTTGGCGTTACTTAAAGCACTCAAACCGCTCAGCTCGCGCGCATAACCTGCGGTGATAATGCCCTGCCACGCCAAAACTT
>CALEAR010000220.1 GCA_937943665.1 uncultured Alcanivoracaceae bacterium | reverse complement strand
ACCTAGGGTGCTTAAAAAGCGCTCCAATTCGTGCACTTCTTGAACCGCCACTTCTTCCATAGCAGCCCGAATATCTGCACGGGGTTTGCCCGCTTGCTTTAAGCCGGCAGCTAAAATACGGCCAAGGGGGGAATTCTCCTCAAGCGCTTTCATGTGCTCTGCACTTAAACGGCCTTGTGGCGCATTTTGTTGCAGCTGCGTTAATAAATTCGAAGGCGCTATCTGTTCTTTACGCAAACTCCAGAAGCGCTCCGCCACTATGGCTAACGCCACCGCCGAACCAATGAGAAGGGGCAGCATTAGCCAACCACCCGCCATAACAATCTCTAACACCTTGTTCCCCTTACAATTTCATTTTCTTAATCCACAAAGTACCAACGGCGCGGATACCGGTAGCGCCACTGTATTGGGGTGGAATTATGGTACTCGCGCGAAGGAAAGACAATCATACCCCCCTCTGCGGTACTAAACAGTGGTATATTTAACGCTTTATAATGGTTTACCACTTGTGCATGAGGGTGCCCAAACCCATTGGCATAACCATGAGAAGCCAAAGCCAAACGCGGTTGCACCCTTTTCAAGAAGCTAAAGCTCGAGCTAGTGCGGCTACCGTGGTGAGGCACTTGCAACACATCCACCTCTGGCAAAGGTTCATGTCGGGCTAGCCAGAACTCCACAGGGCGATGTATATCCCCTGTGAGTAACACAGTGCCAAATTTCCCCTTTACCAACAATACGCAGCTGTAATTGTTATGTTCCTGCAGCTTCAGCCCCGCGGGCGGCCAAAGCACCGTAAAGTTAACTCCATCCCACTGCCACTGCTGGCCACGCCAACAAGGTCTCACGGGCGAATGTGCCCCAGGTTCCCCTGCCAACCAAGGCACCCCTGGCCAAGCTTCATGCACCGCTGCAAAACCACCGGTGTGATCACTATCGCTATGGCTTAAAATGCCCAAAGACAGCCCTTGTGGCTGCTTTTTCAACCAAGGCACTAAAATGGATTGCCCTGCATCACCTTGTCCCCAAGTGGGGCCAGTGTCATAAAGTAGCAAATGATGGCGAGTGCGAATAACACTAGCCAGCCCTTGGCCCACATCAAACACCACATAATCGAACTCCCCCTGTTCAGGCAATGCGTGTTGAGGCCACCACCAAGGCAAAAACAAGGGCAACACAGCCACTTTGGCCATAGGAGCCCGCGGCATCACAAGCAATAAAGCCCCGAGTACAACGCCCAACAGAGCCATGGGGCCTAAGGTGCTTTTTAACTGCCATTGCAGCGGAGCCAGCCACTGTAACCACGTATCCGAAAACCCAATGGCCAACTCTAGCACCGGCGCCACCCAGTGCGCCGGCACCCCTAATACCAACAAGAACCCCAAGGGCACAATGCACCACGCAAACAAGGGGATCAGCACCCCATTGGCTAAGGGAGATAACAAGCCCCAAGCACCATACCACCAGGCCCCCAACGCCCCCACCCCTAAAGACAGCAATAACTGAGCTCGCCACCACACCAAACGTTTACTTATGGCCAATAAGCATAAAAGCGCCGCCACCGCCCCAAAAGACAGCCAGAAACTTGGATCCAACACGCTTAAAGGGGCCCACGCTAATACCCCCACCGCCGCCCAGCGCAAGCCAGAAAACACGGCCACTTCTTGTCGTGCCACTAGACTCCCCATAAAAGCAGCGCACATGAGTAACGCCCGCTGCGTGGGCAAAGAAAATCCCGCCAAGGCCGCATAGGCTAACGCCGCTAAAAAGGCAGGCAAAACAGCATATAGAGTGGCTTGATGAGCCAAGGGCTTGATTCGTATTAACAGGTGTCGAAAGAGCCACCAACAGGCCCCCGCCACCAAACTCACATGCAACCCCGAAATGGCCAATAAGT
>CALEAR010000219.1 GCA_937943665.1 uncultured Alcanivoracaceae bacterium | reverse complement strand
AAAAGCCCAGCCCAAAGGGTGGTTCGCATAACACCCAATTCTTTGGATAACGGGTTTGCCAACGCCAAGGGGGCCACCTCTGGCGCAAGTACCGCTTGAATTTCTGGGCTCACAAAGGAATAGGTGATCACCTCACGATAACCACGTTGACACATGGCATCTGCCAAGGTGCGGCTATCTAGCAGGGCCTCTTGAGAAAGCACCTCGCCCGCCACCAAGTGGGGGATTCTATTGGGCAAGTTTTCATACCCATAGAGGCGCGCCACTTCCTCAATAAGATCCTCTTCAATGGCCATATCAAAGCGCCAACTTGGGGCCGTGACTTGCCACTGGCCTTCGCCAATGGCTTTCACCTGCATGCCCAGGGCCGGCAAGCCTTGTTCCACCACCTCAGCGGGTACTGCAAAGCCCAATAAGCGCTCAATATGCTGAGCATGTAACGTAAGAGTGCACGGGCGGGGTAAATGCTCCTCGGAGGCTTTCTCCACCAAGGGGCCGGCTTCACCCCCTGCCAGCTCCAGAATTAAGGCGGTGGCAAGCTCCATGGCCTCTTGTTGCAAGGCCGGATCCACGCCACGCTCAAAACGGTGGGAGGAATCCGTGTGCAAACCATAGGCTCTGGCCTTGCCCACCACGGCTAAAGGTGCAAAGAAAGCACACTCAAGCACAATATCTTTAGTGGTTTCGCTCACCGCAGAGGCTTCTCCCCCTGTAATACCGGCTAAGGCCAAGGGGCCATTATCATCGGCAATAACGAGGGTATCGCTTTTCAGGGTGAGCTCATCACCACCAATGGCAGTGATTTTCTCGCCATCATTGGCAAACCGCACCTGAATACCACCATTAATTTTGGCTTTATCGAAGGCGTGTAAGGGTTGGCCAAGTTCTAGCAGCACATAGTTAGTAACATCCACCACTGGATCCACGGAACGCAGGCCGCTGCGGCGCAAACGCTCGCGCAGCCACAAGGGGCTTTCAGCCGTTGGGTTCACGTTGCGGATGACCCGCGCTAAGTAGCGGCGGCACGCCTCGGGGACATTCACTGTTACCTGTACAGTTTCATCATGGCTTGGGGCCACGGCGGCTACTTTAGGAGCAGTAAAAGGGATTTGGTTCAGTGCAGCCACTTCCCGCGCCACGCCACGCACACTTAGGCAATCGGCACGGTTAGGGGTCAGATCCACTTCTATCACTGTGTCGTCGAGCTGCAAATACTCGCGCAAGCACTGCCCTAAGGGGGCATCCGCTGGCAGCTCTAACAAGCCATCCACCACATCCTCAAGACCAATTTCTGACGCGCCGCAAAGCATACCCTCAGAGGGCTGGCCACGAAGTTTGGCCTTTTGAATTTTAAAATCACCGGGTAACACGGCGCCAATGCGGGCTAAAGGAGCCTTCATGCCGGCGCGCACATTGGGAGCACCGCACACAATAGTGTGGGTATCTTCGCCATCGCTTACCAAACACACGGAAAGCTTATCTGCATCGGGGTGTTGCTCCACACTCAACACCTCTGCCACCACCACACCAGAAAAATCAGCGGCGGCGGGTTCTACACCATCCACTTCTAAACCCGCCATAGTAATTTGATGGCACAACTGTTCTGTGCTTAATTCGGGGTCGGCCCATTCTCTGAGCCAAGCTTCACTTAGTAACATTGTTTTAATCCTTGCTCAGTGGAATTGGGATAAAAAGCGGGCGTCGTTTTCAAAGAAGAGACGCAAATCGTTCACGCCGTAGCGCAACATGGCCAAGCGCTCAATGCCCATGCCAAAGGCAAACCCAGAGTACACTTTAGGATCCACTCCCCCATGGGCTAGCACCTTAGGATGCACCATGCCGCAACCCATGATCTCTAGCCATCCAGTGTGTTTGCACACACGGCGACCTTCGCCCTGACATTGAGTACAACCAATATCCACTTCAGCGGAAGGCTCCGT
>CALEAR010000218.1 GCA_937943665.1 uncultured Alcanivoracaceae bacterium | reverse complement strand
GGTGGAACAATTACAGCAGGATTGGCAGCAATATGCCCCAAGCGCAGGGGGGGCCGAAGAAGACGCCCCCATAAATAAAGAGCCTGAGCCCTATTTATCGGGCTGGGCTGTATTGGTGGGAGCCTTTGAGGACTACGCACAAGCGGAAACAGCGGTACAGCAACTTCACGAGCAGCAATACAGCGCTTTTTGGCGTGAAGTTTCTGGGAATGGGGAAAAGCAGTACCTTGTTTACGCTGGGCCCACCTTGGATCGCAGTGATGCCATTGATCTATTAACCGAGCTACAGGATGAAGCGGAACTTGCTCCCATTAAAGGGCAGGTGGTGCCTTTGCCACAATAGTATTTGGGGGCCAAGGCGTTTATTTGTTATTATGTTTTTTTAACTCGGCTTTACACCTATGAGCATCGCGGACGGTATAATTCTTGGCATCATTGCCCTATCGGCGGTGGTAAGTTTGTGGCGCGGCTTCGTTCGCGAAGCGCTTTCCCTGCTTACGTGGGCCGCAGCATTTATTGTGGCACGCTTATTCTCTCCACAACTGGATTCCTATCTGGTAGACACCATTGAAATGCCCAGCTTGCGTATGGCTGTGGCCTTCGGCCTACTTTTTGTGGTAGTGCTTATTTTAGGTGCCATCATCGGCAAACTCACCCATTTATTAGTGAAAGCCACAGGGCTTTCTGGCACAGATCGTGTGCTTGGTATGGTTTTTGGCGCCTTACGAGGCGTGTTAATTGTCACTGTTTTGGTGGCCCTGTTTCGTCCCATGATAGAAGAAGACCCTTGGTGGGAATCTTCTCATTTAGCCCCTTATTTTGTGGGGCTTGAGGGGTGGACAAAAGAAATGGGCAAACAAACCTTTCAGTTTTTTTGGCAACTTGAGCCCACCAAGGCTCAAGCATCCATGCCGCCCAGGGGCGAGGAGGCAAAAGCTTCTCCACCTGAGGATGAAACCGTCGAGAAACAACCGCTTAACCAGTAGGAGTGAGGAGCCGAACATGTGTGGGATAGTGGGGATAGTGGGCCGCAGCAATGTGAACCAAAGCATCTATGATGCGCTCACCGTATTACAACACCGTGGTCAAGATGCAGCGGGCATTGTCACTTGCGATGGTGATCGTTTGGCTCTACGTAAAGATGTGGGCATGGTGCGCGATGTGTTTCGCACGCGCCACATGCGCAACTTGGTGGGAAAAATGGGTATAGGCCATGTGCGCTACCCAAACTCCAATGCCACTGGCCCCGCAGAAGCACAGCCGTTTTATGTGAATTCTCCCTACGGCATTACCTTGGCGCAGAACGGAAACCTAATTAACACCTCTTCCTTAGTGGAAGATATTTTCCGAGCTGATTTGCGCCATATTAATACCGCCTCAGATGGTGAGGTATTATTAAACGTACTGGCCCATGAATTGCAGCAAATTGGCAAGTTTATTCCTGAGCCTGAGGATTTCTTTGCGGCCATTCGTCGTGTACATGAACGCTTACAGGGCGCCTATGCGGCAGTGGCCATGGTGACCGGTTACGGGATTCTTGCTTTTCGTGATCGTTTTGGCATTCGCCCTTTGTGTTTTGGTAGCCGTGAAACGGAACAGGGCAAGGAATATATGGTGGCCTCTGAAAGTGTGGCGCTTTCAGCTTTGGGGTTTCAGCTCGAAAGAGACGTGGCACCCGGAGAAGCCATTTATATTACCGCTGATGGGCAGTTTTTTAGCCAAGTGTGCTCGGATGAAACCCAATTGAGTCCCTGTATTTTTGAGCAAGTGTATTTGGCTCGGCCTGATTCCATTATGGATCAAATCTCTGTGTATAAATCCCGTTTGCGCATGGGTGAAACCTTAGCAGAGAAAATTCAGCGTGAATGGCCTAATCATGATATTGATGTGGTGATTCCCGTGCCCGATACGAGCCGCACTTCCGCCCTAGAGTTAGCTAACACCCTTGATATTAAATACCGCGAAGGCTTCATTAAAAACCGCTACATTGGCCGCACCTTTATTATGCCGGGCCAACAACAGCGTAAGAAATCTGTTCGCCAAAAGTTAAACGCCATTGAGTTGGAGTTTGCTGGAAAGAATGTGCTGCTAGTGGATGATTCCATTGTGCGTGGCACCACCTGTAATGAAATCATTCAAATGGCGCGAGACGCAGGCGCGAATAAGGTGTACTTTGCTTCCGCTTCCCCTGCGGTGCGTTACCCCAATATGTACGGTATCGATATGCCAGATGCCCATGAGTTAATCGCCCATGGGCGCACCACAGAAGAGGTGTGCGAGCTCATTGGCGCCGATGGTTTAATTTTTCAAGATCTCGAAGCGTTAGTGGAAGCCTGCCGCGAGGGGAACCCTGAGATTACTGAGTTTGAAAGCTCTGTGTTCGATGGGCGTTATATTGCGGGGAAGGCGTGCCAAGCTGAGCAAAGCTATTTGTTAGAGCTACGAAAGCAGGATAGAACCCTTAATATGGCTGCGAAGGATGCGGCCATTGATTTACATAATGCCGAGTAAAGCCGAGTTGCCGCCGGTACTCGAAGAGGATACTTTTTTCCATGAACGATGAGAATAATGCGTTAGCCTTAGCCACCTTAGCCATTCGCAGTGCAGAATTACGCACCGATGAAATGGCCCACTCAGAAACATTGTCTTTAACATCAAGTTTTGTGTACGAGAGTGCGGCGCAGGCGGCAGGGCGTTTTGATGGTAGCCAACCGGGTAATGTGTATTCCCGTTTTTCAAATCCCACGGTACGTGCTTTTGAGCAACGGCTTGCCGCCATGGAGGGTGGGGAAAGAGCCGTGGCCTTTGGCTCCGGTATGGGGGCTATTTTTGGCTTGTTTTTTGCCTTGCTTTCTCCTGGGGAGCATGTGGTGAGTTCACGCAGCTTGTTTGGTACCACTAACTCTGTTTTTCGTCGTTATTTCACCAAATTTGGGCTCGAGTACACCTTGGTGGATATTGATGATTTGGAGGCATGGCGCCAAGCAATTCGTCCTAACACCCGTTTTTTGTACCTAGAAACACCTTCCAACCCTTTGGCAGAGGTGGGAGATATTCGCGCTTTGGCTGAGTTAGCCCATGAGCACGAGGCTGAGCTCATTGTGGATAATTGCTTCTGCACACCCGTGGTACAAAAGCCTTTAGCTTTAGGGGCAGATTATGTGATTCATAGTGCCACCAAATATTTAGATGGCCAGGGCCGCTGCGTGGGCGGTGCAGTGGTGGGTAGGCATGACGCCTTGGAAGAGGTATTTGCCTTTTTGCGCACCACAGGGGCAAGTTTGAGCCCCTTTAATGCTTGGGTGTTTTTAAAAGGGCTTGAAACCTTACCCATAAGAATGCGGGCCCATTGCGATAATGCCTTAGCCTTAGCACGATGGTTAGAACAGCAAGAAGGGGTGGAGCATGTGTATTATTCAGGCCTTGAAAGCCACCCGAACCATGAGCTAGCAAGCAAGCAGCAAAATGGCTATGGCGGTGTGCTATCCTTTACTTTGGTAAACCCAGAGGGTAGCCGTGAACGAGAGGTAGCATGGCGTTTTATTGATGCCACCAAAATGATCTCCATTACGGCCAATCTAGGGGATGTGAAAACCACCATTACCCATCCGGCTTCCACCACACATGGGCGTTTAACCCCTGAAGAAAAACAAGAAGCTGGCATCACAGAAAACTTAATTCGTCTTTCTGTGGGGTTAGAAGATATTGAAGACCTAAAACAGGAAATGCGAAGAGGCTTAACGGCCATTGGGTATGCTTAAGCTGGGTATCGCCGGGCTTGCCCGGCGTTTTTATAAGAGGGGAATTCATGGGAGTTGCTTCTGCCTTAGCGGCGTTAAATAAGGTTATTCTGGGTAAGCAAGATACGGTAAAAAAAGCGGTGGCTTGTTTATTGGCAGGTGGCCATTTGCTCATCGAAGATTTGCCCGGTATGGGAAAAACCACCTTAGCCCATGCATTGGCTCGCGTTTTTGCCCTGGATTTTCAGCGTATTCAGTTTACTAGCGATATGTTGCCTGCGGATATTGTGGGGGTTTCTGTGTTTGATCCCGAACGCCGCAGCTTTCAATTTCGTCAGGGGCCTGTGTTCACCCAGTTATTATTGGCTGATGAAATTAACCGAGCGGCGCCAAAAACCCAGAGTGCGCTATTGGAAGCCATGGAAGAAATGCAGGTAACAGTGGATGGCGAAAGCCACGAGCTTCCCGCGCCTTTCTTTGTGATTGCCACACAAAACCCTGTGGAGCAGGGCGGCACCTTTCCCTTGCCAGAATCTCAGTTAGACCGTTTTTTAATGCGTTTAAGCCTAGGCTACCCAGCTCGGGAAGCTGAGCTGGAGTTGCTCGCTGCCGGCGGCACTCGTGGTGCGGCGTTGGAGTTACCAGCAGCGCTTTCTCAAGAAAATTTATTAGGGTTAATGCAACAGGTGCGAGCCATAAAAGCGAGCACCCATTTATTAGAGTACTTGCAACGGTTATTACATCACAGCCGACACAGTGGGGCCTTTAGTTATGGGTTATCGCCTCGCGCTGGTCTTGGCCTTTTGCAAGCGGCAAAGGCTTGGGCATTGATTGATGACCGTGATTATGTGGTGCCTGAAGATATCCAGGCGGTGCTTGGGGAGGTAATCAACCATCGTTTAGTGCTCGTGGGACAACACCAAGCGGCAGATGCGGCAGCCTTGCTGATTAATGCCGTACCCGTGGTACCTTAATTTGTTTATGAAAAAGCAGTTACAGGAGCGCTATCGCCAATGGCTATCGTGGCGAATGCCCGCGGCAAGAAAGCAGACTCTGAAACAACGGCTCATATTTATTGTGCCCACGGGGTATGGATTTCTATTTATTGCGGTGGCTTTTGGTATTTTTATTGGCGGCATTAATTATCAAAATAACTTACTTCTCGGCTTATCCTTTTTTTTGGCCAGCCAGTTTGTGCTTGTAATTTTAGCCACCTACCGCAACCTTGCTGGATTGGTGGTGGAGGCACAGGGCATGGAGCCTAACTTTGTGGGTGAACAAGGCCGATTAGTGTATGCGGTTACGGCCCGAGACTCTGCTGCGCAGGTGGCCATCGGGCTGCGATGGCGTGGTTCAACGGCAGCGCCTGTGTTTGTTTCCTTAATGCCAAAGGAAAGTGCCAAGGTGGCGCTTCCCATTGCCCTACGGGAGCGGGGGTGGAATGCTCCTGGTCGCTTGGTGATCTTTACCCGTTATCCCATGGGGTTATTACGGGCCTGGAGCCAATTGGATATGGCGCAATCTTGTTTGGCTTGGCCGAAGCCGGTGGAAACTCCCCATATGCCCTTTAGTGGTGAGGCCAAGGCTGACGGTGCAGAACAACAATGGTGGCAAGGTGAGGATGAGTTTTACGGGCTGCGTGAATACACGGATAGTGATTCCCCTAGCCAAGTGGATTGGAAAACCTACGCCCAGGGCCGTGGCTTATACGTGAAGGAATTTGTATCCCCCGAGGCTAGCAGTGAATGGTTGGATTGGGATAGCTTTCAAAGCGGCCACAATGAACAACGCCTACGTTGGCTCTGTTACTGGGTGTTGAAGCGTGAACGTGAGCGCCAGCCCTATGGCTTGCGTTTGCCTAATGGAGAAATTCCCATTGGTTTGGGTGCAGAACAAAAACAACAAGCGTTAGAAGCACTAGCGCTCTTTCCTAAGAGATAACTATGGCGAATGTGTCCTATCAAGTGCCGCGACATAGCTTTTATTGGTTATTGCTCGCCGCTTTATTTGCCGTGTTACCCCATGCCTTTTATGGCGGCCTTTGGTTAAAAGTACTATTGCCTTTGGTGCTGTTGTGGCGCTGTCGTATTCATGTGGGGCGTGCAGAGATGCCCAATAAGTGGCTGCGGTTCTTGCTGATGGCGGTGGTGTTAGCCCTTGTATGGCGGGAAAACGGGCATTTTTTTGGCACTGAAGCTAGCAGTCAATTATTAGTGGGAGCATTTTTGCTGAAGTTGCTAGAAATGCAGCGTCAACGAGATGCCTATGTGTTTTTGGTATTAGGCTATTTTGTGGCGGCCACAGTGTTTTTATTTTATCAGGGCCCCTTCACCGCTTTTTATGTGCTGTTACTTTTGTGGTTGCTTACCGCGGCATTGGTGGGGGTGAATGTGCCCACGCTCAGCTGGTCTGGCCGCTCCCACGGGCGTAGCAGCGCTGTTATTTTACTGCAAAGCATACCCATTATGGTGGTATTGTTTATTTTTGTGCCTCGTTTTGGGCCTTTATGGGCCATTCCAAGCAGTGAGGGAAAGGCTAAAACAGGCATGACAGATTCGTTAACCCTAGGTGCCATCAGTGAGCTCAGTGAATCCACGGAGCTGGCCTTTCGGGTGGAGTTTGAAGAGGCAAGACCACCGCAATCGGCATTGTACTGGCGAGGTTTGGTGTTGTCTGAATTTGATGGCCGCCAGTGGCGACAACCCCACCGTATTAAGCATCGTTTGCTGTTGCCAGAAAGGCAATCCATGCCAGTTTGGTGGCAGCAGCTCACTCAGCGGGAGGTGGCTGCCCAATACACTTATCGTGTGTTGCTTGAGCCCACAGGGGAATCTTGGTTGTATGGATTATCCCACTCGGCCAGCCAAACACCACAGGTGGGGCTCGCTTTTGGTGATACCTTAGCCAGGGCTAGGCCAGTGGATGAACGCTTTGTGTACGAAGCGCAACGTGCCAAACCAAAGGAGGTGCCTGAGGCTCTAACTGAAAAGCAGCGGGATCACTATGTGCATTTGCCTCCCTTAGTGGAGCCTAAAACCCGTCAGTTGGCAGCACAGCTTATGGCGCGCCAGAGTACGACTGATGCCTTGGTGCAAGGGGCACTGCAGTGGTTTTTGGATGAGCCTTTCTCTTGCCCCCTAACGCCGCCGCGCACGGGTGAGCACCCCAATGATGATTTTCTTTTTGGTACCCAAAGTGGCTTTTGTGAGCATTTTGCTTCCGCATTTGCTGTGCTTATGCGTGCTGCCAAGGTGCCCGCTCGCGTTGTGGTGGGCTACCAAGGAGGGGAGTGGAACCCTCGCAGCCAGCATTTGAGTGTGTATCAGTACCATGCCCATGCTTGGGTGGAGGTGTGGCTGCCAGAACAGGGTTGGGTGAGGGTAGATCCCACCGCCACAGTGGCGCCTGAGCGCATTGAGCAAGCACGTACCGCAGCGCAATCAAGCAATAGCGCTGTGCGTGCCATGTGGTACGGCAACCGCTTGATCAGCAGTTTAAGGGCTCAATTAGATTGGATAGAGTTTAATTGGCAGCGATGGGTACTGAACTATGATGAATCCCAACAGAATCGTTTTTTATCTGGCTTATTGGGGCACATCACGCCGGCTAAACTTGCTTACAGCTTGGCGGTATTAGTATTTATATTGTTGTTGCCTGTATTGGTATGGACATTTTGGCAAACACGGGGGCCACAACGCACACACTATCAAGAAGAGATTCACTGGCTACGTTTGTTATTGCATCGTAAGGCGCGGGTACCCATGGAGGCCACAGCCCATTTAAGCCCACAACAATTAGCGAATATGGCGAGCCTTTACTGGCCGGAGGCCGCCCATGAGTTTGAACAATGGGCGGCTGCCATGGTGCCTTGGCTTTACGCCCCAGAGGCTCCACCAAGCGTGCCTGAAGACCTTAAAAGAATCAGAAAAACATTGGCTAAGTTACCTAAAAGCAAAGCTGAATTGCCTTAGTACAAAGGTCTAAGGTTAATGCAGAAAAGCCGCTAGGTTAGTATGATGCTGTGTGACTCATTAGTATTAAAAACATAATAAGAGCTGCTTATGAAGAACAAAGTCATACAGTCACCCGTGGGGGATAAGGTTCCACGTCGGGGTAATAGGTTTACTGAATGGTTGGGCGCCTTTGTATTATGGATGGCCGGCTGGCGGGTGAAGGGGGAGCTCCCTAATGTGTCTAAGGTGGTGGTGATTGGTGCGCCTCACACCTCTAATTGGGATGCGTTTTATGTGATAGCAGCCGCCCTTGCTCTTCGCGTAAAAGTGCAAATTATGGCGAAGGATAGCTTATTTAAACCGCCTTTTAAGCGCTTTATTCAGTGGCTTGGTGGCATCCCCATTGATAGAAGTAGCCGTCATGGGGTGGTGCAGCAATCAGTGAATGCGTTAAATAACAGTGAACAAATGTTTTTGGGGCTATCCCCCGAGGGTACGCGTAATAATGCTCCCACTTGGAGAAGTGGCTTTTACGCCATTGCCCATGAGGCACAAGTGCCCATCCTTGTCACTGTGATCGATTATAGTAAGAAGGAAATCCGCTTTGCCGGTACTTTTACCCCCTCTGGGGATTTTGAGCAGGATTTGCCAAAAATTTTAGCGCTTTATAAGGGGGCACAGGGCTGCCGGCCGGCATTGATGTCGCAACCCTTAAAAGCATTATCTAAAACCACACAAGAATGAGGAATGTATGAGCCAGTTTGAGCAAGCGCAGCAGGATGTAAAAACCCTTACTAAACGTCCAAGCAATGATGATTTGTTATTCTTATATGCACATTTTAAGCAAGGTACAGAAGGTGATGTGAAGGGCAAACGCCCAGGTATGCTCGATATGGTGGGGCGTGCTAAATATGATGCTTGGGCAAACCTTAAGGGGCTAGCGCAAGAGGAAGCCCAACAAAAATATGTGGCAAAAGTGGAAGCGTTACTTAAGACCCATAAATAAGCTAAGCCCGCATTCTTCAAAAAGGAATGCGGGTTTTTTTTGTGAAGAATAATAAGGAGTTTAAGGTGGAGTTTTCGCAGGTAATGGCCGCCTTTGCTAAGGGCGAACACAGTATTCCCGAAGGTTGGAGCCAAGGCCGAGCGTGTTTTGGAGGGCTTATTGGCGCTGTGATGTACGCCGAATTGGCCCGCTTAGTGCCTGATAGGCCGCCACGGAGCTTATATGTTTCTTTTATTGGCCCTGTGGGCCAGGGTCCAGTGAAGTTAGATGCTCAAGTATTGCGCGCAGGAGGGTCTGTTACCCAGGCGGAGTGTCGTTTACAGCAGGAAGGGCAAACCCTTGCCATTATGCTAGTGAGTTTTGGGGCAGCGCGGGAATCTCACATTGTCGTGAATGGCCCTGCACCTGTGGCTATGAAAAACAAAGATGAAGCCTTTCCCTTGCCCTATGTGGAAGGTGTTTCACCGGTGTTTTTGCGTTATTTTGATATGCGTTGGGCCACAGAGCATTTGCCTTTCTCCCGCAGTGAAGTGGGAAGTTTCGGCGGTTGGATTCGATTTAAGGAAGAGGGCTTAACCATGGATCATAGCGCCCTGTTGGCACTTATCGATGCTTGGCCACCTGCGGTATTGCCTATGTATAAGCAACCCGCTCCAAGTAGCAGTTTAACGTGGACAGTGGAATTCATGGATGAGGAAGTGATTAATTCGCCTTGGTGGCAATTTCATGTGGAAACAGAGCAGGGTGAAGATGGCTACTGTGTAACCCAAGGGCAGCTTTGGTCCACAGAAGGCAAACTAATGGCGTTAACTCGCCAAACGGTAACGATCTTCACGTAATCGCTTGTGCCCTAGTGTGTAAAGGATGGCACTAGGGCACAGGCTCGCCATTTTCTTCTAGGGCCTCAATAACCCCAGCAATACGGTTTACTAATACATCGTTAATGGATTTATCCAGAATGCGTGCCAATTCGGCACTCACCACCATATCGGCGATGGGGCGTACCCGTTGAACAAACTCTGAAAGTTCTTTCACTTCCTCACCACTGGGTAAGCCTTGCCCGTATTTCACGTCTAGCAGTTGTTTTTCCACGAGTTCAATAAAGCCATCGGCAATACGGCTAACTTCCTTGCGCACAGCACTTACTTGTTCCAAAAGAGCATCCAGTGGAATGCCAGCAGCGGCCAACTCCCGACCTGCGTTTAAAATTCGTGGGCTAGGCACACGCAGGCGGTTACCTTCAGGAATAATGTAGCCAAGCTCCACTGCTTTAAGCAGGGCTTCCTGTGTAAGGCTTTGGCCAAAATCCTCTAGCATTTCATCATAGGTAATGTACGAGGGGGCTTCCTCGCTCCAAGGGCTGGTGACCACCACTTCAAGCCCAAGGATATCATTTAAATCACGGCCTTCTTCCCAAGCAGTGATGAGATCACGAATATTGGCTAAGGTGAAGCCCCGTTTTAGTAGCTGCCCAATAATACGCAAACGTGCTAAGTGCACATCGGTATAAATGCCAGAGCGCCCACGACGTTCGGGCGGAGGAAGTAACCCACGGTCTTGGTAGGCACGCACATTCCGTACAGTGGTATCAGCTTCACGGGCGATTTCATCAATGGTGAACTCGCGTACACTTTTGTTTTCAGGCTCGTTTTCTTCAGTTCCTAAGGTGCTATTGGAGAGCTTGCGTAGGGTTTGAAGAATGGATTTAGGGGTCAAAGGTGTACCCTTCATGGAAGATGGTGTTAAAGCCAATGTCGCCGTTCCTATGTTGTGGTCAAACAGAAGTATTTGTGCCCAAAGGGTTGATACCTAAACACTATAAGATACAGTGAGGCGCCATCCTACTGGCTCGTTGTTTAGCCCGTAAGAGGGCATAATATCTCACTTTAATCTTAGAAAAGAGTCAAGGCATTGCGTACCCCAATACATCTTTCTTTGGAACACCGCCAAATTACATTGCGACGGCATCCAGTGCGCCAGCGTGAAACACATCAGGCTTGGGATGGCGCAGACCGTTATATGTTACATCATCGAATGAAACATTTCTTGCCGCCATTGTTGGTGGTGAACGATGAATTTGGTGCCTTGGCCATTGGGGCTAGCCATAGAGGTGAGATACACCATTGGAATGATTCCTGGGTGGCACAATACAATTGGCGTAAAAATGCGCAATTAAATGACCTAGAGGCTACATTATCCCATTGGCATTGGCCCTTGGAGACTTTGCCCGCTGTGGGGGAAGTGTGGTTGAAGGTGCCTAAAACCTTGGCGCTACTGGAGTATCAATTACAGCGGCTAACCACAGAGCTGCCCCCAGGCACCCCCATTTACTTGGCTTGGTTAGATAAACATATTCCTGCACGCTTACTAGAGCTAGTACGAGCGCAGCTGCAAAAGGTGGAGTTGTTACCTGGAAAATTTAAGGCCCATGGGCTAGTGGGGCAGGCAAAAGGCGATGGGCACATGCCTAGGCAGGCGAGCTCAACATTTCAAGTGCCTTTCACTGAAACCCCACTAATGGCCCATCCAGGGGTGTTTGCCCAACAGCAACTGGATATAGGCACACGATTTATGTTGGAGCATTTTCCCAAGGGGCAATACGAGCATATTGTGGATTTAGCTTGTGGCAGCGGCGTACTTGGTTTGTACGCGGCGCAAAATCATCCGAAAAGCCATCTTTGTTTTGCCGATGAATCATCACTGGCCATGGCTAGCGCTCAAGCCAATTGGCAGGCTTTGTTCCCGCAAAGAGAGGCTGAGTTTTTTCATGGTAATGGGCTTTGGGGGTGGCAAGGGCAAGCGGATTTAATTTTGTTGAACCCCCCTTTCCACCAAGGTCATACCTTGGATACAGGGGTAGCTTTTATGCTGTTTTCCCATGCAGCTAAAAAATTAGCTCCTCAAGGGGAAGTATGGGTGGTAGCAAATCAGCACCTTGGTTATGAGAAGCATTTGCGGCGCTATTTCCGTGGTGTAGCGCTAGTGGCGCGTCATCCTAAGTTTGTATTGTTAAAAGCATGGAACTCAAAATTTAGTAAAAGTCATCAAAAATAGCATGGCCTAGGGGGTTTGCCTGTTACGCTAACGCGCAGCGAAATAATGGTTAGGAGAGCATGAGTATGCATTGGGTGTTATGGATCGGGTTTGCAGTGGTGGTGTTGTTGGGTATTTATGCCGCTTATTTGTGGTGGCGGGTTTGGCAGCAAAAACAACAGCAAGAGGCTTTGCGTTTACATCGGCGTACTCAGCTAGTGGCGCAGCTTGCCATTATGGCGCGTGCGGTGGAAACAGAACAGGTGAATGTTACCGAAGGGGCCTTGCGTTTATCCGCCATGCTGCAGAGCATTGATGAGCCTATTCAAGCAGATGTGGCCGTGGTGCATGAGATGGCGGAACAAGCCTTGGTGCTTGCCATTGGTGAAGCGCGTAAGCGTTTGCCAAGGGTGCAGCGCGAGCAGCAGGATAAGTACCGTGAAGAGTTGGAAGCCCGATACGGCAAAGCAGTGGTGAAAGCGGCTAAGACGTTGCGTGAAGCGCTGCCTGCGGATGCCATTGATAAGATAATAGTGACCCGCGGCAGCGAGGCGTAATTTGTTAGGGCTGGGTATGGAATAGTGATACAGGGATAAAGGATGAGGCTGGTATTTACTCCCACAGAGGATTTGGTGCAAGCGTTGCAACAGTTATATAACGCCCATGAAAAGGCGCCGAAGCAGGTGCATGAAGCGCCTTTAAAAGACATTATCGAGCATTTTGTGGAGGAGGCCATGCAGGCCTTTTTTGTGGCGCCCATGGAGGCCATTGGTGCGGAGGGCACAGTGGTGAACCTTATCATGAAGGGGGTTGCTGTGATTAAGAACACCTCCACCTCATTGGCCTTACGCTTATTGCACCGTATCACTCGAGAGGATCAAGCGGGGTTAGTGGCCCACTTTAAGCAATTACACTTTCAGCAAGGTGAGCAGCACCTTATTGGTTTCCCCCTTTCCTCTGCAGCACAAGCCCAGGTGGAATCAACGTTTACCACTTTGAATGAACAGGGGGTGGTGCCCGTGGAGGCGTTGGTGCAAACCTTTAAATTAATGGCTGATGAAGCCTTGCAGCATTACATGGATAACACGGTGGCCGCCATAGAAGTGAAGCGCTTTAGCCGTGGATTAGTGAGGGCCGCACGGGCCACTATCAAAAAATCCACATATGTTGCCATTGAGCGTGGGGTGCCAGCCATGGGAGTGAGTTTTCAGCAGGCGTTAGTGGCTTATTACCAACAACGATTAATTCGCCTGTAATTTGTTGCAATTTTTACTTAAAAAAATGATCAGAGGAGGTATGTGGAACAAAAGATTGTGCTTCACTGAGCGCAGGCTCACTTAAGCACGGGGACCTTAAGCGCAGCCTATGACTTTTACTTATATGCTTAAAGCGATTAAAGCTAGTCGTTTATATGCAAAATATGCATAATGGGCGGCGCTAAATAAGAGGACCTATCTATGAAATTGCAGCAACTTCGATACATTTGGGAAGTATCGCAGAACGATCTTAACGTTTCTGCCACTGCTCAGGCCCTGTTTACCTCTCAGCCGGGCATCAGCAAGCAAATTCGTCAGCTTGAAGATGAGCTAGGTGTGGAAATTTTTGCTCGTTCAGGAAAGAGTCTTACCCACGTGACGCCAGCCGGCGAAAAAATATTGCAGCTTGCCCATGAGATCTTGCAAAAAACGGTGGCTATTAAGCGGGTGGCCCAAGAGTTCCAAGATCAAACCAAAGGTGAGCTAAGTATCGCCACCACTCATACGCAGGCACGTTATGCCTTGCCCCCTGTGATTCATGCCTTTACAGAACAGTTTCCTGATGTGTCTCTTCACATGCACCAAGGCACGCCCATGCAGATTTCCGAGCTTGCGGCTAATGGTGCTGTGGATTTTGCCATCGCCACAGAAGCCTTAGAGCGGTTTAGCAGCTTGGTGATGATGCCATGTTATCGCTGGAACCGTACCGTGGTGGTACCAGAGGGACACCCCTTAACGCAGCTGGAGCGTCTTACCATTCAGGATTTAGCTGAATACCCTATTGTGACCTATGTGTTTGGTTTCACGGGGCGAAGCAAACTGGATGAGGCCTTCCACAAAGAGGGCTTAGAACCTCGAGTGGTGTTCACCGCCGCCGATGCGGACGTGATCAAAACCTATGTGCGTTTAGGCATGGGAGTGGGGATTGTGGCTCGCATGGCCGTGGATGATCTCACCGATAAAGGGTTGGTGGCCTTAGATGCCAGCCATCTGTTTGAATCTAGCACCACTAAAATTGGTATTCGCAAAGGCACCTTCTTACGGGGCTTTATGTATGACTTTATGGAGAAATTCGCCCCGCATTTGAGCCGTGAGCGCGTGGAAGAGGCCATGGCGGCCAATTCCCAGGAAGCCGTGGATAAGATTTTTGCGGATATTGAATTGCCTGTGCTATAGCGGCAAGGGGGTAATTACCGTCTCGCATTTGCATTGTGTGAGCCACACGGTTAAATTGCCCCATTTATCTTTCACTATTTATTGAGATTCGTAGGGGCGTCCCGTGGAATTACTTTGTCTTGATTTAGAAGGTGTGTTGATTCCTGAAATTTGGATTAACTTTGCTGAGCGTACAGGCATTGATGCGCTAAGAGCCACCACTCGGGATATCCCCGATTATGATGTTTTAATGAAGCAGCGCTTAGCTATTTTGGATGAGCACGGCTTTGGTTTGCCGGATATTCAAAAAGTGATCGATGGCATGGGCCCGCTAGAAGGGGCGAAAGAGTTTTTGGATTGGGCTCAAGAGCACTTTCAAGTGATTATCTTATCCGATACTTTTTATGAGTTTGCGCAGCCTTTAATGCGCCAACTAGGTTGGCCAACCCTGTTTTGTCATCGCCTAGAGGTGAACGAAGAAGGACGCATTACGGATTATATTCTACGCCAAGAAGATCCTAAACGAGCCTCTGTGAAGGCCTTTCATAGCTTAAACTACCGTGTTATTGCAGCGGGGGATTCCTATAACGATACCACCATGCTTTCTGAGGCAGATGCGGGGATTTTAATTCATGCGCCACAAAATGTGCGTGATGAATTCCCGCAGTTCCCCGCAGTGGATGGCTACGAGGCCTTAAAGCAGGAGATTGTGAAGGCTAGCGTTCGCAATATTCCGCTTTAATAGCGCAGCATTACCCCCTAAAAAGCCTCAACACGGTTGAGGCTTTTTTATTGTCGCCGCCAAAACTGCTTCAGCGCTTGGGCACATTGCACGGGAGCTTCGAGCATGGGTAGGTGGCCCACGTTAGGAATGATTTTGCTAGCGGCATGGGGCAATTGTTCCAAGATAATCTCGGTACAACTCACATCCAAAATGGCATCTTTTTCGCCCCAAATTACCAAGGTGGGGCATTGTATTCCTTGCAGAATACTCACTAAACCTTCATCCACCACTATGGCATCGCTGAATAAGCGATGGTTCACTAGGCTTCTGTGTTTAAAATCCTCATAGAGAATGGGAGTGAGTAAGGCGCTGAAGAGCCGCCGATGGCGATGGGTGGCAAGCTTAAACAGCTGCGCCACTTCCCTATAGCTTTTGGGAATCAGTGGGTTTTTACCTTGCTGAAGCTGAGTTTCAAATCGGGTGGGGCGGTGTCCTCGCAGGCCAGCTGAGTTCATTAAGGTGAGGCTTAGCACTTGCTGTGGGTGATGTGCTGCCCACACGGCTGCAGTGGCTCCACCGAGGGAATTTCCCACTAAGTGCAACGGCTCTGGTGTGATGCTAGCCAATAATTCACTTAACCGTTGTGCCTGCAGCACAAGGCGATAATCCTTGTGGGGATTGAATTCACTTTCACCATAGCCAGGCACATCGGGAATAACCACCTGGTAGTAGCGCGTGAGCAAGCGGCCAAGCAGTAACCAATTTTCTTTATTGGCCCCAAACCCATGAATCAGTACCACTGTGGGCTTGTTGGGGTTGCCGCCTTGCAAATAACAAAGCTCCAACCCATCAATACGCTGTGTGCGTCGCTGCATACCGGAAAGGCGGGTTTGTGCTTTTCGCACTCGGCTCCAAGGCGTGTTTTTAGGTTTCCACTGAAGCAGTTCGGCTAAGCTTGGTGTGGGGTGTTGCGCTAAAAAGGGTTGTGCCACCTCATCAATGAAGCTAGTGAGGGAAGAACGGCTATGACTCATTGTTATGCTTCCTTGGTTAAGGCGGCTAACTCCTGTTTGGCGGCGGCAATCAGTGCACTGTTATCATGCTGCCAAGGGTGAAAGTTGGGGCGATAAAAAGCCATATAGCTAGGAATAGTGGTGGTAATAAAGCCCCGTGGGCCGAAGAGCCGCCACAGCCCTTTGGTGATCTTTAAAGGTGAGCGGTAGGCCTTATCTTTCTTAAGGAAGGCCCATGTGTAGCGGCCTGTGTATAAGGATAAATACAAGGTGCCATAAAACAGCAAATGCACCCGTGTTTTATAATCGCCCCCCACCTGTTCATAAACATCAAACGCAACAGCTTTATGTTCGATTTCCTCAATGGCATGCCAAAGCCACAGGGCACGGACTTCGGGTCGCATTTTTTTGAGCCACCGAGGGTGGCTTAAGAGGCGATGGGCCAAGATGGCGGTAATGTGCTCTAAGGCAGCGGTGGCGCCAAGTTGCTGCTTGGGGGTGAGTAAACGGCGTCCACGGGCTAGCATCTTGCGGGCAAAATCGATGCCAGCTTGTGCCTCAGCAGCGTATCCTTGCTGGCTTAGGTAATCATTAAAAGCTTGATGTTCCAAAGAATGCATGGCTTCTTGGCCAATAAATCCCGAGATTTCCTTTTGTAATTTTGGGTCTTTAATCTGATCACGGAAGGCCCGCACTGAATCCACAAAAAACCGTTCGCCATCGGGAAAGGTAAGAGAGAGTGCATTCAGGAAATGAGTTAATACAGGGTCGTTTCCAAACCAATAACGTTCAATGTTTTCAAAGGGGAAATCCATGCGTCGTGGTTCAATATGAATGTTTTTCGGTGCCTTATGACGACGCTTTTTAGGTAAGGGAAGAATATTTGTGGCTAGCATAAGCCCTCCTACTATGACCTCATGGATTGAGTGTTACCCATTCTTGGAGGGCTGGCTTTGACTACACTGTGCTATGCATAGGCTTAAAAGTCATAAGCTAATACATAAGGTCATTTGTGGGTAAAAATGTCAATGGGTGGGGTATTTATCCATAAAGCGTTGCCAAGCGCGCAGTGTTTCATCAGGGGATTCAATGTGAGGGTAGTGGCCAATATCAGGAAACTCCTGAATAAAAAGCTCTGGATTGGGAAGCGCTTGAAACCGTTGGATACTTTTTTTGTTTGCCACGGGATCTGCTGTGCCGCGGATAAGCGCCATGGGAAGGTGAGTGCTTTCTAGTCCTTCAAGCCATTTCTCTTTATAGCGTTTACGTTCCTCAAAGTAGTTTAAAATGGAGGGCAAGCAGCGCACGCCACCATCGTGTTTAATGAGCTGCCAAGCGGTGTTTAGTTGTTTTTTTGTGGGCTTGGTGTGGGGGCCAAATAACCCATAAAAACTGCGCATAAGGATATCCTTACCCATGGCATGAATTAACAGGTTGCCTAAAGGGCTAGAAAGCAGCCTTTGCACTAAGGTGGGGGTTTGGCCGTCCTCAAAGAGGCTACTGCCCAAAAAAGTAATGCTTAAAAAGGGTTTGTGGCGTAGGTTTAAATGCCGAGATAGCAGCTCTAACACCACCGCATCGCCATAATTGTGCGTAATCACATGGCATTGCTTAATGCCTTTTTGCGCCAGTATAGCTTCCACAATATTCGCTTGCTGAAGGATGCTGTAGTCATAAGGAAAGGGTTTGGCGGAAAACCCAAACCCCAGAAAATCGGGAGCTATTACTCGAAATTCTTGCGAGAGTTTATTGAATAATAAGCTGTAATCCCAACTGGATCTTGGATAACCATGCAACAACAACAGGGGTGGGGTGGGCTTTTCTTTTTGGCTATCAATCACAAACACTTGCTGGCCGTGGGTGTTGTAATACGTCCCTAAACGCTGCCACGTATTTAGTGAATATAGCATGCTTGTTTCTGACCCCTTCGCCCTAACAGCGTATCAATGTAGCGTTACCATTATGCAGTAACTGTGGTGAAAACCGTAGATTTTCTGTGATGCCCATGCATACACTTTTGGTGAGTGCGGCACGGGTGGAAAGCTAATGTCATTGGCAAGTACATGGTAACCATCATGGGAATGATGCCTAATAGTGTATCGTTAGGCGCTATAACATAACAGAAAATGTTAATAAAAGCAGATGATATTCCATAAAAGTAGGCCCAGCAGCGCTTTTATAAGGCGGGAACAAAGGAGCGAAGCATGTTGAAAACCATTCGTACAAAAGAACAATTACGCGATATACAGCGCTTAGGTGTTGATGAAATAGAGCTGTTGGGAGAGTTGGCAGATAAATTAAAAGCCGCACAACAAGTGGCTAAGCTAGGGCAAGCTGGGGCCTCCATGTTAGGCAATGTGTTAGGCGCTGCGGTGGTAGCGGGTTTGCAAAAACCATCGGAGCCTATGATGCAAAAGGCGGTGGAAGCCACGGGCGCCAGTGTTAATAGCGTGGTGGCTTCGGTGGGCTTGGGTGTGGGGTTAGTGCTTGCCATCTTCCGAGATTATGAAGAAATAACCTATGAAGAAGGCAGGCTTGTGTTGCGCCGCCGCATGAGTTAGCCGCGTGGTACTAATGCTAAGGCATCTAATAACACCTGAGGTGTGGCATCGGGTAAGTGGGCGTGAGTGCTTAAGTGGCGGCGAAATGCCCGTGCCCCAGGGACACCTTGGAAGATGTTAAATATGTGGCGTAGTACATGCTTTGGATGTGTGCCTTCGGCAAAGCGCTGTTCCACATAGGGGAAAAACGCTTCCACCACTTGGTGCGGGCTTGTTGCTGTGTCTGGAGCGGATTTACCAAAAATAAGTGGATCTGCTTCATGGAAACGCCACGGGTGATGATAAGCAGCGCGGCCAATCATGGCACCATCCACTTGGGATAAATGCTCTTGTACTTCTGCCATGGTATGAATACCACCATTGATGCTTATATGCAGGTGGGGGAAATCCTCTTTAATGCGGTAAGCACGCTCATACATGAGTGGGGGTACATGACGATTTTCTCGTGGGCTTAACCCTTTTAGGTAAGCTTTGCGAGCATGAATAATAAAGTGTTCACAGCCGGCTTCAGCCACTGTGCTCACAAACTTGAATAAAAACTCATAGCTATCTTGGTCATCAATGCCAATGCGTGTTTTTACTGTAACAGGTAAGTCCACCGCCTCACGCATGGCGCCCACAGATGCTGCCACTAGGTTGGGTTCCGCCATGAGGCAGGCGCCAAAACGGCCCGCCTGTACACGATCCGAAGGACATCCCACATTCAGGTTAATCTCATCATAACCGGCGTCCTGACAATAGCGTGCGGCTTCGGCTAACTGCTTAGGGTCACTGCCACCGAGTTGCACAGCAATGGGGTTTTCTAAGGTATTAAACTCTAGCAAACGCTCCCGGTTGCCATGTATCACTGCTTGAGCGGTGATCATCTCCGTGTAGAGCAATGTATGGCGGGTGATTAAACGCATGAAATAACGGTAATCACGGGTAGTCCACTCCATCATGGGAGCGATGGATAAGCGGCGATGTAAAGGGGAGAGGGTTGGCTTGTTCATGGCGGCGCATGATACGCAAAATCTGTGCTTAACGGAAGTTGGTTGAATGAGGGAAATTGCTTAAGCGAGAATTCATTTCACAAGCTATAATGCGGTCCTGTGGCAAAGCCAACAAATTAAGATATTGGAGTTTTCATGACAGTACGTACTCGTGTTGCCCCTTCACCCACTGGGGATCCTCATGTGGGCACAGCCTATATTGCCTTATTCAACTTATGTTTTGCTCGCCAACATGGCGGCCAATTTATTTTGCGCATTGAGGATACGGACCAAGCTCGTTCCACCTCTGAAAGCGAAGCAGCCATTATGGCGTCTTTGCGTTGGTTAGGGTTGGAGTGGGATGAAGGCCCTGATGTGGGTGGCCCTCATGGCCCTTATCGTCAGAGCGAGCGCGCCGAGATTTACCAAAAATATGCGCAACAGCTTATTGATGCCGGCCATGCCTTCCGCTGCTATCGTACCGCTGAGGAATTGGATGCTCTGCGAAACGAACTGCGTGAAAAGGGGTTGCACAGAGCGCTTAAGCCTTCTGATTTAGCCTTACCGATCGATGAAGTGGCGCGACGTGAAGCCGCAGGGGCTCCTTATGTGGTGCGAATGATGGTGCCTGAGGCGCCAGGCCGCTGTGAAATTGAGGATATGCTCCGTGGCACAGTGGAGCTAGATTGGGATTTGGTGGATGCCCAAGTGCTTTTAAAATCCGATGGCTTGCCCACTTACCATTTGGCCAACGTGGTGGATGATCACCTTATGGGTATTACCCATGTGATTCGAGGGGAAGAGTGGTTGAATTCCGCCCCCAAGCACAAGTTGCTTTATGAGTATTTCGGTTGGGAAATGCCCACCTTGTGCCATATGCCTTTATTGCGTAACCCCGATAAATCCAAGCTTTCTAAGCGCAAAAACCCCACCAGTATTCTCTATTACCAACAGCGTGGCTTTTTGCCTGAGGCCTTATTGAACTATTTGGGCCGTATGGGGTGGTCCATGCCCGATGAACGCGAAAAGTTCACCCTTAGCGAAATGCAGAAGGCCTTTGATATTCAGCGCGTATCCTTAGGTGGCCCTGTGTTTGATGTGGAAAAGCTTGAATGGCTTAACGGGCAGTGGTTGCGTGAACTTAGCGATGAGGAATATTTGCAGGAGCTTAAACAGTGGCTCTTTAATGATGAGCAACTGTTGAAAGTGATTCCCCACATTAAAACCCGAGTGGAAACCTTAAGCCAAGTGGTCCCCATGGCGGGGTTTTGTTTTGGTGATCTGCCTGCTTTAACCCTTGAGGATTTTGCTCATAATAAATACGCGCCAGAAGAGATGGTGGAGTGGCTTCAGGGCCTACTGTGGAGCCTAGAGGTGCTGCGAACCTGGGAAAGGGATGCCATTTTTGGTTTGGCGCGAGAAACCGCACAACACTTTGAGGTAAAGATTAAGGATTTCCTATTTCCTGTTTTCGTAGCCATTGCTGGAACAGCTGCAAGCTTTTCAGTGGCGGATTCCATGGCCATTATTGGGCCAGATTTAAGCCGTGCACGTTTGCGCCATGCCATTGAGGTACTTGGTGGTCTTTCTAAAAAGAAAACCAAAGCCCTTGAAAAACGTTGGAAACCTATCCTTGAGGCCTTAATTGCTCAGCAAATGAGCGATTGAGCAGGCTAAGCAAAAAAAAGCTTGACTCTATAATGGCTGCTGCTAGAATGCGCAGCCATTAACTCAGCGGCAACGCTGAAGAGTT
>CALEAR010000217.1 GCA_937943665.1 uncultured Alcanivoracaceae bacterium | reverse complement strand
TAGTTGGCCTTGCTCGCCCGCTTCCACCACCACTTCGGGTAGATTTTCTGGGATTTCGCCAAGCTCAATTTGGTTACCGGCGGACCTTGGCGCTGCCTTTGCGGCCTCCTCGCCATGGAAGCGCGCCACAATTTCGTGAGCTAATAAGCGCTTTGCCTCTTGCGGCGAACCATCTTGTTCTGCCTGCGCCTTAATCTGCTCCACCTGTTCAAGGGATTTAAAGCTAAGCAGTTCATAATAACGCCACACTAACTCATCGGGTACAGAAAGCATCTTTCTGTACATAACACCGGGGGCCTCAGTAACGCCCACATAGTTACCCAGAGATTTCGACATCTTCTGCACACCGTCTAACCCTTCAAGTAAGGGCACAGTGATACACACCTGAGGATCCATACCGTACTGTCGCTGTAAAGTACGCCCCATTAAAAGGTTGAAGGTTTGGTCGGTGCCGCCAAACTCAATATCAGCCTCAAGCGCCACTGAGTCATAGCCTTGCACTAAAGGATAGAGGAATTCATGAATGGCGATGGATTGTTCGTTGGCAAAACGCTTTGCAAAATCATCGCGCTCCAACATACGCGCCACCGTGTATTTACCTGCTAGCTCAATCATCTTATCGGCGCCGAGCTTGCTCATCCATTCGGAGTTAAAGCGGATCTCTGTTTTCTCAGGATCTAAAATTTTGAAAACTTGCTCTTTATAGGTTTCAGCGTTAGCCAAAACTTCCTCGCGGCTCAACGGCGGTCGTGTTGCGCTTTTGCCGCTAGGGTCGCCGATCATGCCGGTGAAATCCCCAATCAAGAAAATAATGGTGTGGCCTAAATCTTGAAACACCTTCAGCTTATTAATAAGTACTGTGTGGCCAAGGTGCAAATCCGGCGCTGTGGGATCAAACCCTGCCTTCACACGCAAGGGGCGGCCTAGCTCTAACTTTTTACGTAAATCTTCCTCTTGAATAATTTCCTCTGTACCACGGCGTATTAACGCTAATGCGGCATCAATGTCTGTCATTGCTCTTGCCTTTTAAATGGGTTTACACATACTAACTTTACAACGGATGCAATCATTTATTGCGGCCCGCTATTGTATCAGCTGATTTTAATTGCGTTTGTATTTTTTCACTTCCTTTAACTGATCCCATGAGCCCGCCATGCCCTCTTCTTTATATATAGGCCTAATGTCCGGCACCAGCTTAGACGGGGTGGATGCAGTACTCGCCACCATTGATGCTGAAGGCACACGCGTACTGCACCATGTACACCACCCTTTCCCAAAGGCGCTGCGCTTAGCGCTGGCCTCCCTTTGCTCGCCGGGTGAAAACGAAATCCTGCGTCTTGGACAAGCGGAACAACAACTCACGCAACAGTATTATGCTGCGGTTCAAGCTCTGCTAAATGTAGCCTCTTGCCCAGCCCAAAACGTTCAAGCCATTGGCTGCCACGGTCAAACCCTGCGTCATCACC
>CALEAR010000216.1 GCA_937943665.1 uncultured Alcanivoracaceae bacterium | reverse complement strand
CTGAGATTCCTTATCAAGTGAATAAGGCACGCTTAATTGAGCGTATTGCCGAGCTGGTGAAAGAGAAAAAGGTGGAGGGCATCACCGAGCTGCGCGATGAATCCGATAAAGAAGGTATGCGCATCGTGATAGAACTACGCCGCGGTGAAAATGCGGATGTGGTGCTCAATAACTTGTACACCCAAACCCAGTTAGAATCCGTATTCGGCATTAATATGGTGGCCCTAGAACATGGCCAACCTAAACTAATGAACCTTAAGCAAGTGCTTGAGGCCTTCGTGCGTCATCGCCGAGAAGTGGTGACCCGTCGTACCGTGTATGAATTGCGCCGTGCCCGTGAGCGCGGCCATATTTTAGAAGGGCTAGCCGTGGCCCTTGCGAACATTGATCCAGTGATTGAGCTGATTAACGCGTCGCCCTCCGGTGCAGAGGCACGTGAGCGGTTATTGGCTCGCGGTTGGTTGCCTGGCGAAGTGATCGGTATGTTAGAGCGCGCCGGTGGTGAAGATGCGTGTCGCCCCGAAGGCTTGCCTGAGCAATACGGCTTGCGTGATGGTAAATACTGGCTTTCTGAAGAACAGGCGCAAGCCATTTTGGATTTACGTTTGCAGCGCCTCACCGGCATGGAGCAAGAAAAGCTGGTGAAGGATTACCAAGAGCTGTTAGAAAAAATCCAAGAATACTTAGAAATTCTGGCGGACCCAGAGCGCTTGTTGAATGTTATTCGTGAAGAGCTGCGCGCCATTCGCGAGGAATACGGTGATGAGCGCCGCACAGAGATCCAGAGCTCACGCCATGATTTCTCTATGGAAGATTTAATTGCTGAAGAAACGGTGGTGGTTACCCTTTCCAAAGGGGGCTACGCCAAGATGCAATCCATTGATACCTATCGGGCGCAGCGTCGCGGTGGCCGTGGTATTGCCGCCACCCAAGTGAAAGACGATGATTACGTGGAACACTTACTCATTGCCGGTACTCACGATACTCTGTTGTGTTTCACCAGTGCCGGTAAAGTGTATTGGTTACGCGTATTCGAGCTGCCTCAGGGTAGCCGCGGCTCCCGAGGCCGCCCCATTGTGAACCTTATTCCCGCCTTAGGGGAGGATGAGCGCATCACCTCCATTCTTGCCTTAAGTAAGGAAGAAGTGAGCCTGGCCGAGGCAAACTACGCCGCTGACCGTGATGAAGAGGCGGAAGTGGAAGATGAGCGCTATATCTTTATGGCCACCAGCAACGGTACCGTGAAGAAGGTGGTGGCCCGTGCCTTTAGTCGTCCGCGTTCCAACGGCTTGATTGCCATTGAATTAGAAGAGGGTAACGAGCTGGTTAACGTGGCCCTCACCGATGGCGATGACCACATTATGTTGGTGTCTGATAACGGTAAGGCAGTGCGCTTCCACGAGGAAAATGTGCGTGCCATGGGGCGTACTGCTCGCGGGGTGCGCGGCATGCGCCTAAAAGAAGGTGAAAAGGTGATTGCCTTAATAGTGCCGAAGCCCAATGGCCAGCTGTTAATTGCCTCTGAAAATGGTTACGGTAAGCGCACCGATGTGGAAGAGTTCGCCGTCCGTGGCCGTGGCACCCAAGGGGTGATTGCCATGGTGATCAACGAGCGTAATGGTGTGCCTGTGGGGGCCACGCAAGTGTTTGGTGGTGAAGATATTATGCTGATCTCCAACCAAGGTACTTTAGTGCGCACCCGCGTGGATGAAGTGAGCCAGCTTGGTCGTAATACCCAAGGCGTGCGTTTAATACGCTTAGCCGAAGGAGAGCGTTTAGTGGGGCTTGAGCCCATCCCTGAGTTAGATGAGGAAGACGATTCCACCCAAGAGGGGGAGGCCGCAGAGGCTGAAGCCACCACTGAGGATGCATAACGGTTTGGCGCCTTGCGAGGCGCCAGTGCAATAAAGATGCGGCCGGTTAGCCGGCCTGTGGGAATGAACAGAAACAGGTGAAATATACATGACCCGTGCCTATAACTTTTGCGCAGGCCCAGCAAGCTTGCCCACGGAAGTATTAGAGCAAGCCGCTCAAGAAATGTTGGATTACCAAGGTCGTGGCCTATCGGTAATGGAGATGAGCCACCGTTCCAATGAATATGCAGAAATTGCGCATCAGGCAGAGCAAGATTTACGTGAATTACTGAATATTAGCGATGATTATGCC
Organism: uncultured Alcanivoracaceae bacterium; assembly: GCA_937943665.1. Lineage (GTDB taxonomy): Bacteria > Pseudomonadota > Gammaproteobacteria > Pseudomonadales > Alcanivoracaceae > CALEAR01. The sequence continues at coordinate 6,757 of CALEAR010000216.1, read as the reverse complement.
GTGCTCTTTTTACAAGGAGGAGCGAGCTTACAGTTCAGTATGGTGCCCCTTAACCTTATGGGGGAAGGGAGTGCCGCCTATGTGAACACAGGACAGTGGTCTGCTAAAGCCATTGCAGAGGCTGGGCGCTATGGCAAAGTGCAGGTGGTAGCCAGTAATGTGGAAAACAAAGGGCGCACCATTCCCCTGCAAGAAACCTGGGAAGCCTTGGCCTCTAATACCTCTTATTTGCACTACACGCCCAACGAAACCATTGGTGGCTTGGAGTTTGATTTTATTCCTGAGATGGATGTGCCCCTTGTGGCGGATTTCTCCTCAAGCATTCTTTCCGAACCGTTGGCAGTGGAACGCTTTGGTGTGATTTATGCCGGTGCCCAGAAGAATATTGGCCCTGCAGGGCTCACCTTGGTGATTATCCGCAAGGATTTACTCGGCAAAGCCCAAGAGCACACCCCCACCTTATTAGATTACAGTGTGCATGCTAAACACGGCTCCATGTACCATACCCCACCCACCTATTCTTGGTATTTAGCGGGGCTGGTATTTCAGTGGCTGAAGAAGCAGGGTGGTTTATCTGCCATGGCGGCATTGAATCAGCGCAAGGCGCAAAAATTGTACGATTATATTGATAATAGCGGCTTTTATAGCAACCCCATTGAGCCACGCTTCCGTAGTCGCATGAATGTGCCCTTTGTGTTGGCCGATAGCCAACTCGATGCTGCTTTTCTTGCCGGTGCAGAAGAGGCTCGTCTGCTTAACCTTAAGGGGCATCGTTCTGTGGGGGGAATGCGCGCGAGTATTTATAACGCTGTACCTGAAGCTGCGGTGGATGCACTGATTGATTACATGAAGGATTTTGCTCAACAACATGGCTGATTCAGATTTAGCGCAATTGCGCCAACAAATAGATTCCATTGATGAAAAGCTCCTTGAACTCCTGAACCAGCGTGCCTCTGTGGCGTTGGAAGTGGGGAAAGTTAAAGAGACGGATCCTAACGCCGTGTTCTTTCGCCCCGAGCGGGAAGCTCAGGTGCTGCGCAAGGTGAAAAGCCAAAACCAAGGCCCCTTGGATGATGAAACTATCGCTCGTTTATTTCGTGAAGTGATGTCCGCCTGCTTGGCCTTAGAGGAGCCCATGAAGGTGGCTTATCTTGGCCCCGAGGGGACCTTCACACAGCAAGCGGCCCTTAAGCATTTCGGCCAAGCGGTGAGCACCCTTTCCTTGGGCACTATTGATGATGTGTTTAGGGAAGTGGCCTCAGGGGCAGTGAATTATGGCGTGGTACCCGTGGAAAACTCCACCGAAGGGGTGGTGAACCACACCCTTGATAGCTTTATGGATACCTCCCTAAAGATTTGCGGTGACGTGGATCTGCGTATTCATCACCATCTATTAAAGGGGCCGCAAACCCGAGAAGATAGCATTACCCGCGTGTATGCCCATCAACAAACCTTTGCCCAATGTCGTAAATGGTTAGATGCCCACATGCCACACCTTGAGCGGGTGGCGGTGAGCTCTAATGGCGAGGCTGCCAAGCGGTTGCGTGATGAGTGGAACGCCGTGGCCATTGCCGGCGAAATGGCGGCGGAGTTGTATGGTCTAGACATCATGCGTGAGAAAATTGAGGACAGGCCCGATAACACCACGCGCTTTATTATTATTGGCCGTGAAGATGTGGCGCCCTCTGGCAAAGATAAAACCAGCATGTTAGTGCGCATGAAAAACCAGCCCGGCGCCTTATACCACGTGTTAAAGCCCTTTAATGATTTAGGCGTGGATTTAACACGGGTGGAATCTCGCCCCTCCCGCAGCGGCAATTGGAGCTATGTGTTTTTCATTGATTGCCTTGGCCACCAACAGGATGAACCCCTTGCACAGGTGATTCGTACCTTAGCGGAGCAGGCACTGGATGTGCGTATTCTGGGCTCCTACCCCGTGGCGGAAATTTAAACTCGCATTGGCCTTTGGAGTAAATCATGGCACAGGATTTTATTGCTCTGGCAAATGAAGGGGTGCAAACCCTTAAGCCCTATGAGCCAGGTAAGCCCATTGAGGAATTAGAGCGTGAACTGGGCATTACAGATATTATTAAGCTCGCCAGCAACGAAAGCCCCCTTGGCCCGTCCCCCAAGGCCTTGCGTGCAGCGCAAGAGGCCCTATTAGAGCTACATCGTTACCCTGATGGCTCTGGCCACCGATTAAAAGCCGCTTTGGCTAGAAAGCTTGGCATTCAAGTGGAGCAAATCACCCTAGGGAATGGCTCCAACGATGTGTTGGATCTTGTGGCCCGTTGTTGGCTAAAACCAGGTGATGAACTGATTTTCAGCCAATACGCCTTTGCCGTGTACCCCATTTCTGCTTTGTCCTGTAATGCTAAGCCAGTGGCGGTGCCAGCGAAGGATTACGGCCACGATTTAGCCGCCATGCTAGCAGCCATCACCGATAAAACGCGTATTATTTGTGTGGCAAACCCCAACAACCCCACAGGTACTTGGCTTACCGCTCAAGCCTTGGATGCCTTTTTGGCTCAGGTACCTTCCCATATTTTAGTGGTGTTGGATGAAGCCTATTTTGAGTATGTGGAAGAAGCGGATTTCCCCGATGGCTTAGCTCGCTTGGCCCATTATCCTAACCTCATTGTGGCGCGTACCTTTTCTAAAATGTACGGCCTTTCAGGCTTGCGCGTGGGGTATGCGGTATCTAGCCCAGAGATAGCCAATGTGCTTAATCGTGTACGCCATCCCTTCAACTGCAACAGTGTGGCCTTGGCAGCGGCGGAAGCTGCGTTAGAGGATGAAGCCTATGTACAGGAAAACCGCCGTTTAAACCGTGAGGGGTTAACGCAGGTGAGCCAAGGGCTTGAAGCGTTGGGGCTCGAGGTGATTCCTTCGGTGACTAACTTTATTGCCTTCCACTGTGGCCGCGAGGCTGCTCCCGTTTATGAGGCGCTGTTGCGTGAAGGAGTGATTGTGCGGCCCTTAGCCGGATACGGCTTGCCCGAACATTTGCGGGTTTCCATTGGCTTACCTGAGGAAAACCAACGTTTCCTTGAGGCCTTAAAAAAGGTGCTTGCTTAATGTTTAACAAAGTGGCTGTGGTGGGCTTGGGGCTTATTGGAGGTTCCTTTGCCGCTGCCATTAAACAACGGGGCCTGGCCAAAGAGGTGGTGGCCGGTGTGCGCTCGCAGCGCACCCTGCAGCAGGGGCTGGCCTTAGGCCACATTGATGGTGGCGGTAGCGATTTGGCCGCCGTGGTGCAAGGCGCTGATGTGGTATTTGTATCGGTGCCGGTATCAGCCATGGAAGCTGTTTTTCGCGCCATGAAGCCAGGCCTTGGTCCTAACACCATTATTACCGATGGTGGCAGTGTTAAAGGCAATGTGATTCAAGCCGCACAACAAGCCCTTGCAGAGTTTTTGCCTCAAGTGGTGCCCGGCCACCCCATTGCGGGTAAAGAAAAAAGCGGGGTAGCGGCTGCCGATGCTAATTTGTATGAAAAGCATCGGGTAATCTTAACCCCCACGGCAGACACCTTGCCCGAGGCTACCCAAAAAATCACAGCGTTGTGGCAAGCCTTAGGGGCTGAGGTATTGTGCATGAGCGCGGAAGAGCACGATAAGGTGCTTGCTGAAACCAGTCATTTGCCGCATTTAATTGCCTTTTCTTTGGTGGATACCTTGGCGCGCCAAGGGGATTCCATGGAAATCTTTCGTTATGCTGCGGGTGGGTTCCGTGATTTCACGCGTATCGCTTCAAGCGATCCCACCATGTGGCATGACATTTTTTTAGAAAATAAAGCCGCTGTGCTCGCCGCCACTGATTTATTTGCTGAGGGGCTAGCACAAATTAGACACATGGTGGCCCAAGGGGATTCAGAGGCCCTCATGGGCATAATGACCCGTGCTAATTCAGCCCGTCGCCACTTTTTAGCCATGAGCGCTAATACGGCTTACTCCACCGTGCAACCGAATTCGGAAGAAATCATCATGTCCCAAGAAGCTCAAACTCCTCAAGCTGATCCCACTTACGTGGTTAACCCTGGCGGTACCGTGCAAGGAGAAGTGCGCCTGCCTGGTGATAAGTCCATCTCGCACCGTTCCATCATGCTTGGCGCCTTGGCAGAAGGCACCACCCGCGTGGAGGGCTTTTTAGAAGGTGAAGATGCATTGGCCACCATTCAGGCTTTCCGTGATATGGGCGTGGTTATTGAGGGCCCCCATGCTGGGCGAGTAACGGTACATGGAGTGGGGTTACACGGATTGCAAGCCCCGCATCGCAGCTTATACATGGGGAATTCTGGCACCACCATGCGGTTATTAATGGGGCTCTTATCGGGGCAGGCCTTTACCACACAGCTAACGGGGGATGAATCCTTAACCAAGCGCCCCATGGAGCGTGTGGCCAAACCACTACGGGAAATGGGCGCTGTGATTAATACCACCAATGGTACACCACCGGTGGATATTCATGGTGGACAGCCCTTAAAAGCTATTCGCTACGCCATGCCCATGGCTTCGGCGCAGGTAAAATCTGCCATTATGCTAGCGGGATTATATGCTGAAGGCATCACCGAAGTGGTGGAGCCGGCCCCTAGCCGTGACCACACAGAACGTATGTTGGCCGGTTTTGGTTATCCGGTTGAGCGCGATGGCAATTGCGTGCGTATTACCGGTGGTGGGCGCTTAACGGCCTGTGATCTTGAAGTGCCAGCAGATATTTCCTCAGCGGCTTTCTTTATGGTGGCAGCTTGTATTGCACCGGGTTCTGACCTTACTTTGCGCCATGTGGGTATTAACCCCACGCGCACAGGTATTATTGATATTCTCAAGCTTATGGGAGCGGATATTACTCTAGAGAACGAGCGCGATAGTGGCGGTGAACCCGTGGCTGATATTCGTGTGCGTTATCGACCCCTGAAAGGCATTCGCATTCCGGAGGAGCTAGTGCCTCTGGCCATTGATGAATTCCCCGTATTATTTGTGGCCGCTGCCACCGCAGAGGGTGAAACCGTACTAACAGGTGCGGAAGAATTGCGGGTGAAAGAATCGGATCGTATTCAAGTGATGGCCGATGGTTTGGCCTCGTTTGGTGTGGAGGTGGAGACCTTTGCCGATGGCTTGCGCATTGTGGGCCAAGAAAGCTACGGCGGCGGCGAGGTGGAAAGCCATCATGATCACCGCATTGCCATGAGTTTTACCGTGGCGGCACTAAGGGCCACAGCCCCCATTACCATTCGAGGGTGTGGCACAGTGGCCACCTCTTTCCCGGGTTTTGCGGAGTTGGCCAACCATGTGGGGCTGAACGTAGAGGTGCATTCGTGAGCCAAGTTCCTGTGATCACCATTGATGGTCCTGTGTCCTCAGGCAAGGGCACAATTGCTGGTGCCCTTGCAAAACAATTGGGTTGGCATTTGCTTGATTCAGGAGCCATCTATCGCGTGTTGGGGCTCTATGCTCACCAACAAGGGGTTTCCTTGCAAGAGGAAGTGGCGTTACTGCCCTTGGCGGAACAATTACCCGTAACGTTTATGCAAAACGAGCAAGGCGGCGTGGATGTGTGGCTTGAAGATGCCGAGGTGAGCCGTGAAATTCGGGAAGAAAGGGTGGGTGAACTGGCCTCTCAGGTGGCCGTATTGCCTGCTGTGCGCCAGGCGCTGCTGAAGCGGCAGCAAGATTTTGCCCAGCTGCCAGGGTTAGTGGCGGATGGCCGTGATATGGGCACAGTGGTGTTCCCGCAGGCGCCATTGAAAATTTTCCTCACCGCCAGTGCTGAGGAAAGGGCGCGCCGTCGTTTTCATCAAATGCGAGAAAAAGGGTTTGATGCGAACTTAGCCACCTTAGTGGAGGAAATCCAAGCCCGCGATGAAAGGGATATGCAGCGCGCTGTGGCTCCTTTAAAACCCGCCGAAGATGCCTTTGTGGTGGATAGCACCCACATGGGAATTGAAGAAGTGGTGGCGCACCTAATGCAGTTGGCTGCTGATGTGGGGCTAACAAAGCACCAATAAATGCGGGATCAACATGGCCTCTGGCCGTTAAATGCAAACCCTAAAGCCCGCTAAAAAAGCGGGCTTTTTGCTGTTTTATGGCAAAATAAAAACGCCATAATGCTTGAGGCTAAGGGGCAATGATGGTAACCTCACGCACCTTATTGAGGAGATCCGCATTCGGGTAAAACGAGTGCTCATTCATCACAGGCATGGGAAAAGTTTACAGGTAAACTTTTCTGAATGTGAAGTGGGAGTTTCACGTTATTAACCAAATCCTTAATAACATCCAACGCCAGTGAGCGGTGGGAAGCAATCGTAATATTGCTTAGCGGAAGGGCGTACTTTGGCCGCAAATGCAAACCAGCAAGGCCAGGTGCCAACCCTAATATGAGCTGACCATATCTGCTGGTTGATATGGCGATATATCCAAAATACAGGTATTTAACACATGACCGAAAGCTTTGCCGAACTGTTTGAAGCCAGTTTAAAAGATCTCGATGTAGCGCGTGGTTCCATTATTACCGGTACCGTGGTTGCCATTGATAATGATTGGGTAACCGTTAACGCTGGTTTGAAATCTGAAGGCGTTATTGATCGTAATGAATTTTTAAATGAAGCCGGCGAACTCGAAGTAGCCGTTGGCGATGAAGTGGAAGTAGCCGTTGATGCCATTGATGATGGCATGGGCTTAACCCGCTTATCACGCGAAAAAGCGAAGCGCGCAGAAATCTGGGCTGAGCTTGAAGAAGCCTTTGAGAAGGAAGAAAT
>CALEAR010000215.1 GCA_937943665.1 uncultured Alcanivoracaceae bacterium | reverse complement strand
AATGGGTGCACTTAATAACACCGCCATGGTAATCAGCAACTCATGAAGCACAAAACGCCCACCAGTGACGCTAAAAAACAACATAGAAGCCACTAGCACACACCCAATACCTAAGGTGGCAGGCAAGGAGGGCGCATGGGTGCGTTGGTAAAAGTTTGATAACCGCAACAGCCCCACACCACCGGTGAAGGCCAATACACCGCCTAACATCAGCAGCAAAGATACCACTAACAATAACCAAGCGGGCGCTTCTGTCATCATTCGATCACCTCACCGCGCATGAGAAACTTGGCCGTGGCAATGGTGCTCACAAAGCCAATAAACACAATCAACAAGGCCACCTCAAAATACAAATCATGGCCAAAACGAATACCTAGTACCAATAAGCTTAAGGCCACGGCTAAATAGAGCACATCTAAAGCCAATACCCTATCCTGCGCCGTGGGCCCCTTAAGCATACGTACCATGGCACATAGCATGGTTAAACCAAAACACACCAAGGCAAAATATTGTGCGCCAATAAAAAAGGTGGTCATGAACCAAAAATCTCCATTAATGGGCGTTCGTACCGTTGTTTAATCACATTACGCCAGGCCTCTTCATCACGCAGATCTAGCACGTGAATCATTAAATATCGCCTATCATCGGTGAACTCCGCCCACACTGTGCCAGGGGTGGAGTTAATAATACAGGCTAACACCGCTTGGCCATGCATGGATTCCATATCAATGGGGATAGTCATAAACCCCGAATGCTGGCGCCGCCAGGCCGGACCCCAAATTACCACACTCACCGCCCAAGCGGACACCACAATATCCCATAGCACTTGGCAAAACAGCACCACTACAACCTTGAGCCTGCGCACCTGCTGCGCGCGAATAGGCTGCAGCCCCCTTAACCACCAAGGTAAAAACCATGCGGCAAGGGCGGCAAACAACACATGGGGCACCGCCACACTTTGGTTAAGCAGCAACCACATGACAAACAAAAAAGCGGATTGCAAAGGAAAAGGTAACCAACGCTTCATGGGTTCACCTCCAGAGAGCGAGGCACCGCCTCCACCTCTAACACGGCGCGGGCGGTATCATGGGGAAAGCTCAAGGTGGCCACGGTGCGCTCTAAGTACCCCATCACAGGCCCTGCTGCCACGGTGAGCACCACACACAACCCTAAGAGCCACGCCACAGGGCCCGCCTCAATCACTCGCAAATGCGGGCGAGCGTGGGATTCTGGCACCCAGAACAGGCGGATCCCCAATCGTAATAGGGTAATGACCCCCGTTAAGCCCGAGCCAATCACCAAGGCAATGAGCAACCAATGCCACCACTGCACAGCACCCTCCACAGGGTTTAAGGTGGCCACAAGCAAACTAAACTTTGCTAAAAACCCTGAAAGCGGTGGCAAACCCGTGATCAAAATGCCGCAAACAACAAAGCTCATACCTAAAAATGCCAACGCAGCGGGAATCGCCACTCCCACTTCTTCCTGTTCGGGTAGCACCATGCCCTCAGCCTCAAAGGCCTCCACGGTAACAGCTAGCAAATCCGCACCAAACTGACGAATGCGTTCGAGCAAATCAATGAGCAAAAACATGGCCCCCACCGCCAAGGTGGAAACCAATAAATAATACAAGGCCGCCGCCCACGCACTGGGGCTACCTAGGCTCATACCCGCCAACAAAATGCCGGTGGAAGCAATGATGCTCACCCCCGCCATGCGGCGTAAATCCTGTGCAGCCAGCATACCCAAGGTGGCGAACAAAAGAGTCAGCATAGCAAGCCCCATGAGCCAATCTGCCTCTGTTTCTAGCCCAGGGAAGTTTTGCTCGGGCACCACAATGGCCCATAAACGAAACAGGGCATACACCCCAACCTTCGTCATAATGGCGAACATGGCCGCCACCGGCGCCACTGCAACACCATAGCTAGTGGGCAACCAAAAGTTTAAAGGCCATACGGCGCTCTTCACCAAAAAGGCCACCGCCAAAATGGCCGCCCCTGCTTGCAGTAAAGTGTACTCCCCATGGCTCATCTCTGCTGTGGCCACGGTAATATCCGCCATATTCAGGGAGCCAGAAGCCGCATAAATCAGCCCCACCCCCACTAAAAATATGGAGGAAGACACCAGGTTCACCGCAATGTAACGCAAACCCGCACGTACCCTCGCCTTGCCCGAGCCGTGTAACAACAAGCCATAGGAGGCGGCGAGCATAATCTCGAAAAACACAAACAGGTTGAATAAATCATTGGTAAGAAAGGCCCCGTTCACACCCACCAGCAATAGCTGAAAAAGGCCATAAAAGTGCACGCCCACCCTATCCCACCGCGCAACGGCAAACAGTAAACAAGGCACCGCCAATAGGGCCGTCAGCAACAGCATCAATGCAGAGAGGCGATCCACCATCAGCACAATACCAAAGGGTGGCGCCCAATTACCCAATAAATACACAGCCGCAGGGCTAGCCCCAGCCACCCCATCGGCTTTCATCACTAAAATACTGGCCACTAACAATTGTGTTAGCGCACTCAGCAAGCTGAGGATAATTTTGGTGCGGCGCTTAAACTCACTGATTAATGCCAATACCATGGCCGCCATCAGTGGCACCAAAATGGGGAAAATGGGCAAATGCTCAGCCAAACTCATGATTCATCATCCTCCACCCCATCCACGTGGTCAGTACCCGTGAGGCCGCGGCTGGCAATCATCACCACCAAAAACAACGCCAACATGGCAAAACCAATTACAATGGCAGTGAGTACCAGGGCCTGGGGCACAGGGTCGGCGAAATCCCCTAAATGCTCGGCGGCCTTTTGCACTAACACGGGTGCCTTATCCACCGATAATCGGCCCATGGAAAACAAAAACAGGTTCACACCATAGGAAAGAATGGAAAGCCCCATCACCACTTGGAAGGTGCGCGGACGCAGCAACAGCCACACCCCTACGGCAAAGAGCACGCCCACCACTAAGGCATAAACTAACTCCATCGCATGGCTCCTCTTTTTCTTAGGGTTTTGGGCTTACCTGAAAAATGCTTTCGGTGGCTGCGTAAGGATTGGTGCGCTAAGGCAATAAGCAACAAGGAACTGGCTCCCACC
>CALEAR010000214.1 GCA_937943665.1 uncultured Alcanivoracaceae bacterium | reverse complement strand
TGATTGCTCAAGGGTTTATCTAAGTAAGTGGCGGTGAGGGAGGGATTCGAACCCTCGATACGCGATTAACGTATACTCCCTTAGCAGGGGAGCGCCTTCAGCCTGCTCGGCCACCTCACCTAACACGAAAACTACAACACAACTCTCGTGCTTTGATGTGTTCCATTTTTGTTTGGAACGGGGCGCATGATACCACTTTTAAAAAAAAATCCTAGTGCTTTTTTAAGCAGTTTCTTCGTCTGCTTGTTTTTCACTCTGAATTCGCAAATAAATTTCTTCGCGATGCACAGAGATATCCCGTGGCGCATCCACGCCAATTCGCACTTGATTACCTTTTACACCTAATACAGTGACAGTTACGTTATCACCAATAACAAGTGTTTCGCCCACACGGCGAGTTAAGATTAGCATTGCTCCCTCCTGGGTCCTTGTGAAGCACTGACCATTAAGACTCATCCATTGACCATAAGTTCACATTAGAATTTGAGTCTTAAATCTGTACGCGGTGCATTATGCGGAAATAGGTTACCGTTGTCTCACAACAGAACCTATAACGCATATAGGCAAATCTAATACTACTCCTGATCCAACTCAAAAGCAGTGTGCAATGCGCGAACGGCGAGCTCTAGGTATTTTTCAGCAATCACCACAGAGATTTTAATTTCGGAGGTGGAGATCATTTCAATGTTAATGCCCTCTTCCGCTAGGGTTAAGAACATCTTGCTAGCCACCCCAGCGTGAGAACGCATACCCACACCCACTAAGGAGATCTTGGCGATCTTATCATTGGTGATCACTTCGCGAGCACCCAGGGCTTTGCTGATGCGTTCTAGTACGGTTTTGCCTTTATCTAAATCATTACGATGCAAGGTGAAGGTGAAGTCCGTTAAGCCATCAAGGCCCACGTTCTGAACAATCATATCCACTTCAATACCCGCTTCACCCACAGGGCCTAAAATCTTAGAAGCAATGCCTGGTGTATCCGGTACACCACGTAAGGTAATTTTTGCTTCATCACGGGTAAACGCTATCCCGGAAATTACCGGCTGTTCCATATCCACCTCATCATCAACGGTAATTAAAGTGCCTGGCCCTTCCTCAAAACTCGATAACACACGCAAGGGCACATTGTATTTGCCTGCAAACTCCACCGAACGGATTTGCAAAATCTTTGACCCTAAGCTGGCCATTTCCAGCATTTCTTCAAAGGTAATTTGATCTAAGCGGCGCGCCTTTTCCACCACGCGGGGGTCCGTGCTATACACACCATCCACATCGGTATAAATTTGGCACTCATCGGCCCCTAGGGCCGCCGCTAAAGCCACTGCCGTGGTATCACTACCACCACGACCTAGGGTGGTAATATTGCCCTCTGGATCCACACCTTGGAACCCAGCCACAATAACCACACGTCCCTTATCCAAATCACTTTGAATGGGCTGGCTATCAATTTCTTGAATACGTGCTTTACCGTAAGAGGTGTCAGTTAATATTTTCACCTGGCTGCCCGTGTAAGAGCGTGCATCCACCCCTTTTTGTTGCAACGCCATGGCGAGTAAGGCAATGGTGACCTGCTCACCTGTGGACACCAGTACGTCCATTTCACGTTCGTTGGGTTTATCTGCCACTTCATTGGCTAATGCAATGAGACGGTTGGTCTCACCACTCATGGCAGAAACCACCACAACCACTTGGTCGCCGCGCTGACGAAACTCAGCCACCTTATCGGCCACTGCTTTAATTCTTTCAGGATTAGCGACGGAGGTACCGCCGTATTTTTGTACAATTAAGGCCATATCACACTGTCGGTTATTGAAGGAAAACGAGGCACACTGTAACACAGTTGCCTCGCGCAACGAAAATATTACCCGCGTTCTGTGACCCAAGTGGTGACACTTTCTAAGGCAGCGGGCAACGCCTGAGGATTGCTACCGCCCCCTTGTGCCATATCAGGGCGTCCGCCCCCTTTGCCATCCACCTGTTGTGCCACATGACGAATTAATTCGCCGGCGGGGTATTGTTGGCAAACATCCTTGGTGACCCCTGCCACTAAGGTGATCTTCTCGCCCTCGGTGGCCGCAAGCAGAATCACCGCGGTACCTAGTTGATCCTTTAATTTATCCACCGCCATGCGTAACGCTTTGTTATCAGCCCCATTAAGCTCCGCAGCCACCACCTGTACACCATTCACTTCCTTGGCTTGGCTGCGTAAATCCGTACCGCTGCCGGTGGCTAGTTGTTGCTTAAGACGAGCCAACTCACGCTCTTGCTCACGGGTGCGCTGCATTAGTTGTTCCACGCGGGTGCTCGCCTGCTCTGGGGAAACCTTAAGCTGGCTAGCAATATTCAGCAGCGCAGCTTCGCGTTGCTGTAAGAAAGCCAAGGCATACTCACCACATACGGCCTCAATACGACGCACCCCTGCGGAGGAAGCACCCTCATGGGTAATCTTAAACAAGCCGATTTCACCGGTGTTAGCCACGTGAGTACCACCACACAGCTCCTTAGAAAAGCCCGCTAAGCCCATGGTGAGCACGCGCACTTGGTCATCATACTTTTCACCAAAAAGCGCCATAGCGCCGGCTGCTTTGGCATCCTCCATGGACATGATTTCAGTGGTTACTGGGGTATTAGCAAAAATTTGCTGATTCACCCGTTTTTCCACCTCTGCAATTTCCTCTGCTGTCATGGCCTGATCATGGGCAAAATCAAAGCGTAAATATTCTGGTGCCACCAAGGAACCTTTTTGCTGCACGTGATCCCCTAGCACTTGTTGCAGGGCCGCATGCATTAAGTGAGTGGCGGAGTGGTGCTGCATAATGGTGCGACGGCGTGCCTCATCCACCTGAGGGCTCAGCGTCTGCCCCAAGGTTAACTCACCACGTTCCACCACCCCTATATGCACAATGGCCTCTTGGCGGGAACGCGTGTCCGTTACACGAAAAGCTGCGTTCTCTGCGCTCAATAGACCCGTATCACCCACCTGACCACCCGCTTCCGCATAGAAGGGCGTTTTATCCAATACCACCAATCCTTCTTCGCCCTCAGCTAAGCGCTCCACTGCCTCACCATCTCGGTACAGCCCCACCACAGTGGC
>CALEAR010000213.1 GCA_937943665.1 uncultured Alcanivoracaceae bacterium | reverse complement strand
GCTTGCCGACGTGGTGCATGAAACCACGGTGGAAGGCCTTTCCGTGATCACCCGTGGCCAAATTCCGCCCAACCCCTCGGAGCTGTTATTGCAGCCACGGTTACAAACCTTGGTGGAACAGGCCAGTGCTGAATACGATATTGTGCTGGTGGATACCCCACCCATTTTGGCGGTTACCGATGCCGCCATTGTGGGCCAGCATGCGGGCACTAACTTAATTGTTACCCGCTATGGCGTAAGCACCTTAAAAGAGGTGGAGCAAACGTTGGATCGCTTCGCCAAAAACAAGGTGGAAGTGAAGGGCACCATACTCAACGCCATGGAGCGCACCGCCAGCAACGCCTATTACTACTATGCCTATGAATACGGCAGTGAAGAGCGATAAAGGTAACCCCATGAGCACCTTTGCAAAAGCGCCCGCCACCCCAGCCACGGCCGAGGAAGCGGGCGAATGGTATTTACTGCAAACCCACCCGCGGCAGGAGGCCCGTGCCCAAACGCACTTGAATAACCAAGGGTTTGAGGTGTTTTTCCCCCAAGTGGCTGAGGCACAGCTAAAGCAGGGCAAGGAAAGCCAGCGCCTAGTGCCATTATTTCCTAACTATTTGTTTGTGCGCCTGCGCGCCGGGGTGGATAACTGGAGCCCCATTCGCTCCACCCGTGGTGTGCTGCGTTTGGTGGCCTTTGGCGGCCGCCCACGGCCCGTAGAGGAGCACATTATTACCGCTATCCAGCAGCGCCTTGCGCAGGCAGCGCCGCCCAAAGCCCTAACCAAGGGGGATAAACTCCTCTTGCAAACCGGTGAAGGCACAAGCGCCATAGAGGCCATCTTCCAACGCTATGCCGGGGAAGAAAGGGTGATTGTGCTGCTAAACCTATTGCAACGCCAACAGGAAGTGAGCGTGAAGCTTTCCCAAGTGAAGAAACAAGAAACACCTTAGCGCGCTGGCGTTGATGTTGGTGTTGTGATGGCTTTTTACACCCTTAGGCGTTAGGGCAATTGCAGCCCTTTGGCCTATGGTGCAGAATGCGT
>CALEAR010000212.1 GCA_937943665.1 uncultured Alcanivoracaceae bacterium | reverse complement strand
ATTGATGTAGCTGCTGTTGGAGGTACTCCTGCAAGCTGCGGCTTACCTGGGTGGCATTGAAGGTTCTATCGAGCACCTGGTATTCTGCTTGGCTGACGCGGAAGGGCATCACTGCTAAGGTGTAACGCTTGTCCTCTTCAGCTGCCATGGATTGAAATTGCGGCACCACCACGGTGGCGCTCACTTGCCAATTATCCTCTTCACCACTGGGTTCTTTCACCTGAGTGATGCGGTAGCTTTTGATCCAACCGCGGCTATCTGCAGAAACCCGCTGTTCCTCATTAAAACGCAAGCTTTGGCTGCTGCCGCCCAAACTCGTAATGGAATCAATGGCAATTTGCGCCTGTTTATCGGTGGCAATTGCAGTGCCACGGACCTGTTGAACCGCTTGAATCAAGGCTTGGTTAAGGGCGGTTTCATAGGTGCTGCCATAGCCTGTGGTGCTAGTTTCCACATCTTTCATTTGTTCCACGGCTGGGTTGCTAAACAGCAGAATAATGCTAAGTAGTATGAATGGCATGGGCGCCTCCTAGGTGAATGGCCCGCTCTAGGGCAAAGAAAGGGGGTGTCTAGCACCCCCTCTTCATGATTAACGGCCGAATAGGCTGCGAGATCTTGTTTTGCGGATTTCTTTCTCGCTAGACCATTCAATAATACCGCTTTCTAGGTTCATGAGATTAAGTGTGAACTTATAGTACACATCTTGGGTTTTACCACTGCGCTTAGTGATGCTGGTGAGAGCACCATAGAGCATAAACTCAGCACCCACTTGGCGGCCCATGGTGACTGCGGTGGCTGGATCCACCATGCCGCTTTCTAGTTGGAAATCAAACTGCTGACGCACGCGCTCCACCACTTTCATATCCACAAAGCGGAACTTACCGGATTGAATCAAGCGTGTACGGATGCTATCGGTAACAGACTCCGTATCAATGTGTTCTGTGGTACGGTTTTGTACATGATCCACAAACACCACAGGGCGTCGTTCCTGTGTGAGTTGCACCACAGGGGGGAAGGTGAGTAAATCATCCACCATTTGGTTAGCGATCATTTGCAAATCAGTGGAACCGAAATCAATGGTGACGGTTTCCACATCGGTGGCATCGCCGTATTGCACTTTAGTACAGCCGGTGAGCACAAGGGCAGAGGCCATTAAGGCCATAAGAAGGGCTCGTAACATGTTCAAACTCCTTAGCATTTATTGTTTAAACCAGATTTCCACATGGGTGGCGCTGGGGTTAGGGGCGGTGGCTTGTACGGTATGGGTACCGCGGCCAGGGGTGTTAACAGGTTTCCAAGGGCTACGATCTGGCGCCACTTCAAAGCCCTGATCATCAAACCAACGGAATTTGTATTGGTATTTTGTGGAAAAGGCAGAGCGGTTCTCAAAAGTGGTTTGTACACGTAATAAATCACCCGTGTAGTTGCGTTTAATATCCACCACCTCGATCTGGCCTTCCAGAGATTTATCGTGATATTTCACGGCGGCTTGATCTTCTTCCGATAATACAGGCTGGTTTGTACAACCTGCCAAGCCAAGGGCAAAGATGGCGCTAAGTATTATTAGTGTGAGTTTTCTCATGGGAGTACCTCCAGGGTGGGCATAACGGTGGTGTGTAATTGGCCGTAGCCATCCACCGCACGAATTAAAATAGTGCTATTGGGTTTTGCATTAATACGCACCTGTGAACTACCGCTGTTGCCGCTAAGGGTCAGAGTATGCTCACCAGGTGATATGGAAAAACGGGCCACTTGGGCACTGGCGGGCAGGGTTAGCCAACTGCGTAAATCTGCCTGTT
>CALEAR010000211.1 GCA_937943665.1 uncultured Alcanivoracaceae bacterium | reverse complement strand
ATGGGGTCCTGATTTAAATCACACACCACTATGCTATTGCTATTGCGAGGGTGCTGTATAAGGGGCATCACAAAGCCGGCGCAATGGCGGCTTGCAGGGATTTTGCTGGAAACATGCACCACTGGCTTTTGCGTTTGTAAGTTTAAAAGCTGCTGCACCCGATATTTAAACCGCAGACTCAAAGCAAATTCGTACAACTTTGGCTGTGCCTGCTTCAGTAAGCGCGCTAGCGCAATGGTGGCGTACACATCGCTTAAGGCATCGTGGGCATCACCATGCTCAATGCCGTTGGCAGCGGTGAGATGCTCTAACCTAAAGCTTGTGCCGGCGTTATCTTCTCGCTCGGGCCATGTAATACCTTCAGGCCTTAAGGCGTGGCATAGGCGCACCACATCAATTAAATCCCAACGGGAGTTATTGTTTTGCCATTCGCGGGCATATGGGTCATAAAAATTTCGGAATAAGGTATGGCGGGTTACTTCGTCATCAAAACGAAGATTATTATACCCCACGGTGCAGGTGCCAGGCTGCGCCATTTCTTGATGAATGCGGGCAATAAACTCTGCCTCAGGCAGGCCTTTTTCTAAAGCCTCTTGCGGCGTAATACCAGTGATCAAACAAGCCTGTGGGTTTGGCAGGTAATCGGGTGTGGGCTTGGCATAAATCATTAATGGCTTACCCACAATGTTTAAATCGGCATCGGTACGAATTCCGGCAAATTGGGCCGCTCTATCTTGGTGAGGGTTCGCCCCCCAAGTTTCGTAATCGTGCCAAAAGAAAGTGGCTTGGTTCATTGTGTTCCCCTTGCTCACCGCTTTAGGTGCTTTAGCGGCGCACAGTTTTGCCCATTTATGGGCAATGAGCAAGCGCACTGGGCGGAATTCCAAGCATAAGCCCCTTAACTGTTTGAAAAAACAGCGCCGCACTCATTTACCCACGTAATTATGATACGCTAGCCACATATTTATGTGGTGAAAAGGTGGCTTATGTATCAGTACAATACCCAAGCGCCAGCGCTTAACCAGGTGCAAAATACCTCTGGTTGGCTGCTGCTAAACTTCGGCACGGATTGGTGCGGCCATTGCCAAGCGGCACAAGAGGCAGTGCACCAGTGGCTAAAGGAGCACAAGATCACCCACATGGCGGTGGAAGATGGTAAAGGCCGCCCCTTGGGCCGAGCCTTTCAGGTGAAGCTTTGGCCCTCCTTAATTTTGCTACGCGACGGTGAAGAAGTGGCCCGCGTGGTGCGCCCCACCGCCGCAGAACATCTTACCCCACTGACACAGGCACTTTCTTCTTAAGGGTTTGCTATGACAACACGTTTAACCATTATTCGCCCCGATGATTGGCACTTACACCTACGGGATAACGAGGTGCTTGCGGGCACAGTACCTGCCACCGCTAAGGTATTTGGCCGCGCCATTATCATGCCCAATCTCACCCCTCCGGTGGTGAATTTGGCCCAGGCACAAGCGTATCGCCAACGCATATTATCCCATGTGCCTGAAGGGCATACCTTTGAACCCTTAATGGTGTTATATCTTACAGATAACACCCGCCCTGAAGATATTGCAGACGCTGCCGCCAGTGGCATTGTGTTTGGTGCCAAGCTTTATCCAGCAGGCGCCACCACCAATTCAGACAGTGGGGTTTCAGACCCAAGCAACATTTTTCACCTGTATGAAGCCTTGGAGAAGCACCATATCCCCTTGCTGCTACACGGAGAAATCACCGATAAAGCGGTGGATATTTTTGATCGTGAAAAGTATTTCATCGATCGCCACCTTGGTGCCATTCGCAAGCAGTTCCCTGCTCTGAAAATTGTGTTTGAGCACGTTACCACCAAAGAGGGTGTGGAGTTTGTGAAGGATAATGGCAAGCTCACCGCCGCCACTGTTACACCCCAACATCTTATGCTAAACCGCAATGAT
>CALEAR010000210.1 GCA_937943665.1 uncultured Alcanivoracaceae bacterium | reverse complement strand
CGGCTTTCCACAGAGGCATCCGCATCCACCACCGCCACCGGCATTTGCCGCGGCGTGCCCTCGGCAAAAATCACCACCACCAGCCCTAGCATTAACGGAAATAGCCAAAAATTTAAGGCGCGCATCCAAGCGCTGTGGGTAAGCACCTGCCAATGCATGCTTAATTATCCAAGGTTAATAATACACTCATGCCGGGCCGTAGCTCCGGCTCTGAGGATACGGGCCTTAGTTCCACCTCAAAGGTGCGCATATCAAAATCTTGCCCTGGAGATGTGGCGCGCCAGGTGGCGTAATCCCCCATGGCGGCTCGATACACTACGGTAAAGGGAAGCTCTTTTTTTAAAGCAGGCACATAAAGAGATAGCTCTGCACCTTCTTCAAAATGGGCGAGTAAATCTTCGCGCACGTTAAACAGCGCCCAGGATTCATCAAAATCCACCACAGTAACCACAGGGAACCCCTGGGGGACTAGCTCCCCTGGTTGCAACATCACATCGCTCACCACCCCAGCATGGTAGGCAAGTACTTGGGTATCCTTGAGAAGGTTCCGCACCTCCTCCATTAAGCTTTCCGTGGCTTCTCGGCTGGCCTTTGAGGCATCACGGGTTTCATCTCTGGCACCGGCCAAAGCGAGCTTATGGATTTCATGGGCGGTTTCTTCCGTGCGGTTCGCCACTTGCAACATGGTCCAGGCTTCATCACGGCTTTGTGCAGAAACCAAGCCCTCATCCGCTAAGCTCTTCACACGCTCCCAGCTTTTTTGAGCAAACACCTGGGCGGCTTTGGCTTTTTCCCATTCGCTTTTAGTGGCTGCCACACGTTCCTCACGGGTGCCACCCTCAATGGCTTGCACTAAGGATTGCGCCATGCGGTCTATGGCCGTCACCTGGGTGAGCTTGGATTCGAGCTCTGGGCTATCAATGCGAAACACTAGCTGCTCTTTCTCCACCTTATCGCCGCGCTTAACATGCACCTCCGCTAAGCGCGGATCGGAAGAGCACACGTCTGAAC
>CALEAR010000209.1 GCA_937943665.1 uncultured Alcanivoracaceae bacterium | reverse complement strand
AATCTTTCCCTTACCCCTTGTATCATTTTGCTGTGTCCCCGTCTCAAAGACGAATACTGCATGAGCGCATAGCGCAACGCCGTGATGATATGTTTGCTCAGGGCTTTGTGGCTGAAGTGGCCGCGTTGAAAGCGGATCCTCGGCTCACGGGGAAGGAGCCCGCCATGCGTTCAGTGGGGTATCGCCAAGTATGGCAGTATTTAGCCGGTGAGTATGATGAAGCCACCATGCGGCATAAGGCGCTAGTGGCCACCCGCCAACTGGCTAAGCGGCAAATTACTTGGCTTCGTAGCTGGCCTGACCTCCAATGGTTGGATCCCACCACAGAGGATGCTGTGGGTGCAATAGTCGAACAATTGCAGTACTGTTTTCCTGAATAAACAGTAGAATGTAATTTGTTCGAAAAGAAAGGAATTTATCTCGAACCCAATGTCTGACTATAGTAAGCCATAGCAGATAATAACCATGAATCAGTTTGCGCTGAAACGGCACAAGTTGGCAAAAGCCTTCGGCCTAATGAATAAATGAGGAGAAAAACATGTCAAAAGGGCAATCACTACAAGACCCTTTCCTAAATGCACTGCGAAAGGAACGAATTCCCGTATCCATTTTTTTGGTGAACGGTATTAAACTACAAGGGCAAATTGAATCTTTTGATCAATATGTGGTGCTCTTGAAAAATGCGGTGAGCCAAATGGTTTATAAACATGCCATTTCCACCGTAGTGCCCGTTCGTAACCCCCGTGGAATCGGTGGCCAATCGCAAGGTGCAGGCCCGGCTCAAAATATGGGGATGAACGACCCATACCATATGTAGTGCCACTTATTCACCATCGGCTCTTAAGGGGCCGATGGTGATTCCTGCCTTTTACATTTTAACAACAATATTTGGCAACTTTGTTGCCTGTGTCTATGACGATAACATCAGGTTTTAGTACAGAAACCGTAGTTGAGCGGGCTTTGCTAGTGCATGTGGATTTTCCTGGCGAGCACGCGAAAGAAGAGCTGCAAGAATTCCATCATTTGGTAACCTCCAGTGGTGCCCACGTGGTGGGGGAGTTGTTAGCAAAACGAATGAGTCCTGATCCGGCTACTTATTTAGGCAGTGGCAAGGTGGCAGAGTTGGCTGAGCTAGTGGAAGCCACGGAAGCGGATTTAGTGCTATTTAATCACCCCTTATCACCTGCACAGGAAAGAAACCTGCAGCGGGCAGTGCACACGCGCGTTATTGATCGTACCGGCCTTATTTTAGATATATTTGCCCAACGAGCGCGCACCCATGAAGGCCGTTTACAGGTGGAGTTGGCTCAGTTGCAACACCGCATGAGCCGATTGGTGCGAGCCCATACGGGCTTGGATGGCCAGAAAGGGGGGATTGGTTTGCGTGGGCCCGGTGAAATGCAGCTAGAAACCGATCGCCGTTTAATTCGAGCCCGTATTAATAGCATTGAAGAAGCCTTGAAAAAGGTGCGCCGACAAAGGGCGCAAGGCCGCCGAGCGCGTGAACGAAGTGAGATCCCTTTAATCTCTGTGGTGGGGTATACCAACGCAGGTAAATCCACATTGTTTAACCGTTTAACGCATGCCGATGTATACGCAGCCGACAAGCTGTTTGCCACCTTGGATCCCACCTTACGACGAGTTCGCTTAGAGGGAATAGGGCCAGCCATTGTGGCTGCTACAGTGGGTTTTATTCGCCACTTCCCCCACCGCTTGGTGGAGGCATTCCGCTCCCCCTTAGAGGAAACCTTAGGCGC
>CALEAR010000208.1 GCA_937943665.1 uncultured Alcanivoracaceae bacterium | reverse complement strand
CCGCTGGAAGTGCTGCGAGCGGTACGGGTTTTGGCCCCCTTTATTTAGATTATGTGTTAGGTATTACCAAGGCTTACACCACGCGAGTGGGAGCGGGTCCTTTCCCCACGGAGTTGTTTGATGAAGTGGGTGAGCATTTGGCAGAGAAAGGCAATGAGTTTGGTGCTACCACTGGGCGCCCCCGTCGTTGTGGTTGGTTTGATGCGGTGGCAGTGCGCAAAAGCATTGAGGTGAGCTCCGTAAGTGGCTTGTGCCTAACTAAGCTCGATGTGTTAGATGGCTTAGATACCATTAAAATTTGTGTGGGCTATCAGTGCGAAAATGGTCAGCCTCTCACAGCGCAGTGGGATGCAGATGCCTATGTGGGCATGCACCCTGTGTATGAAGAAATGCCAGGGTGGAAAGAATCCACACTGGGAATACAGCGCATAGAGGATCTGCCGGAAAATGCTCGCGCCTATATTAAGCGTTTAGAAGAGCTAACCGGTGCGCCCATTGATATTATTTCCACTGGACCTGATCGCAACGAGACCATAGTGCTGCGCCATCCCTTCGCGGAGTAACATTTGGGCGTGAATATTTAAGCCTCAAAGCATGCTTTGAGGCTTTTTTTATTCCAATGTTTTAATGGTGTTACCATAGCGAGGATGATTGAACGAAGGAACTCGATGATGAAACGAAAGGGGTTTGTGCCATTTCAGCGTGAGGGTTGGCCCGAAACCATTAACCCAGAGAAAATTAAGCGCGAGACAGCTCACTACAAAGTGCTAGATCTCTCAAAAGAAACGCTAATATGGGTGTCTGAACATGGCGGTGAACGACATGTTCATAAGCTGTACTTCGGTCGGGGCCCCATTAGCTGGCTACGAGAACATTTGTTTGCGTTTCGTGTGGAAAGAGAATACCTCGCCTTGGATTACTTGGCTAAACGAGGAGTCCCTTGTAGCCACCCTGTATCTTGGACCAAGGGGTTCAGCCCTGAATTAGGGGGGCGGGTGGAAGTACTGAGCACGGTGGAGGTGAAAAATGCCATATCTTTGGATGATATTTGGAAACACCCTGAGCTCACGCTTTCGCAAAAACAACAATACCTTTGTGAATCCATGGTACTGATTCGCCGTATGCATGAAGCAGGGCTGCACCATGGGGCCATGTATATTCGAAATATATTGTTTGAACAAGAGGCCGATGAACTAAAAGCGCCGCGTATTATTGATGTGCCTCGTGCCATTGCCTGTTATCACTGCCTTGTGGGTGATCCTTTGGCCACTATTGATTTGCTACAGTTTTTTGAGCCGGTGGCAGAAGCCTTAGGTGAGACAGGCTTAAAAGAAGCGCTGACGGCTTATGGCTTAAACGCGCAAGAGCAACAGGTTTTTTTACAAAAGCTTAAACACTATCGGCCCACAAAACATACGCGCAATAAAGAGCGTGCTTATGGTACTTGGCGCAGTTTATTCGCAAAAAATAGTAAGCAAAAATCTGTGGTCTGAGGTAGACTCGAAGTGAATGTTCAAAAGGAGTAACCACAATGCCAATAATAAGATTAATCTTATCGATTTTGTTGCCGCCCCTTGGAGTGTTTTTAACTGTAGGTATTGGGATGCATTTCTGGCTCAATATTCTATTAACATTATTTGGCTACCTGCCAGGTGTGATTCATGCGGTATATATTATCGCTAGCAACAAATAGCCAATGGTTTTTGTGAAGGTTTCACTTGGCCGCTTATGCGGCCTTTTTGCATTTAAAGGCAGCTATTATTTAGGAATTTCCTCACTTTATGAGTAAGAAAGAGAAACGCTACCGTGATCCTTATGCGGATAGAGAAGCTAAGCGATACGAAAGGCCCATTGCCAGCCGAGAGTATATTTTGCAGTTGCTGAATGAGCAGGATAAGCCTCAGCACCTAGAAGAGCTTGAAGAGCTACTTGGCATTGTTGGTAATGAGCAGGATTGCGAGGCTCTGCGCCGTCGCTTGAATGCCATGGTGCGCGATGGGCAGTTGCGACGAAATCGTCGCGGCCAATATGGGGTGTTGGATCGCATGAACCTCATCACTGGCCGTGTTCAGGGGCATCGCGATGGCTTTGGTTTTGTGGTGGTGGAAGAGGGGGAAGATCTTTTTATATCACCCTACCAAATGCGTCATGTGTTAGATGGCGATAAGGTGCTGGTGAGTGCTGATGGTTACAACCGTTTTGGTAAGCGTGAAGCTCGTATTGTGGAAGTATTAGAGCACGGTATTACTCAAATTGTGGGGCGTTACATTAATGAATCTGGGGTTCACCTGATTGAACCGGCTAATCGACGGCTCGCACAGGAAGTATTAATTACCGATATGAACGGCTTGCAGCCCGCCACAGGGGATCATGTGCGAGGGGTGATTACCCAGTACCCATCACCTAAGGGGCATCGCCTACAGGTAAGATTAGAAGAAATTATTGCCACCCCTGATGCCCCAGGCATGGAAGTAGAAGTGGCGCTGCGCAGCTATGAAATTCCCTTTGTGTGGCCTGAAGAGGTATTAGAGGCCGCAGAAAAGCTACCTCAGGAGGTGGGTGAAGAGGATATTGTTGGGCGCGTGGATTTGCGCGATTTGCCCTTTGTTACCATTGATGGCGAAGATGCACGAGATTTTGATGATGCCATCTATGTGGCCCCGCGCAATCGAGGTGGTTGGCGTTTGGTGGTGGCCATTGCCGATGTGTCCCATTACGTCCCCCCGGGTTCCGTGCTAGATCAAGAAGCAGAGCGCCGTGGCACATCCGTGTATTTCCCCAACCGTGTGGTGCCCATGTTGCCCACTGCGTTATCCAATGGCATTTGTTCCCTTAATCCCAATGTGGATCGCCTAACTTTGTATTGCGATATGCAGATTTCTCGGAATGGGCGCATTACGGGATTTCGTTTTGGCGAAGGCGTAATTCGCTCCCACGGGCGCCTAACTTATGAACAAGTGGGCGCCTTGCTTGAAGCACCTGATTCCGAACATGCGCAATGGATGCAAGAACATATATCTGCAGACATTATTCAAATGTTGCACCATTACCATGCTTTGTATGAGAAGTTGAAGGAGCGTAGGGATGAACGTGGGGCCATGGATTTTGATACCACGGAAACGCAAATTCTTTATGATGATGAGGAAAAAATAGAAGCCATAGTGCCTTTGGAGCGCAATGTATCCCACCGCATGATCGAAGAAGCCATGCTGGCTGCCAATATTTGTGCGGCTAAATTAGTGGGAATGGCGCAACTGCCGGCGTTGTATCGTAATCACGAGCCTCCAAAGCCCGATAAGTTGGAAAGCTTACGCAGCTATATTGGCCCCTTGGGGCTAAGTTTAGATTGGAACGAAAAGCAGGGCGATGTGAAGCCAGCGGTATTTTTGGCCTTGGCGGAGCGCATTAAGCAGCGTGATGATAAGTTATTGATTCAAGTGATGATGCTGCGCACCATGACACAGGCCTACTATGGGCCCCATAATAAGGGGCACTTCGGCTTGGCGTATAAGGCCTACGCTCATTTCACCTCTCCTATTCGTCGGTATCCAGATTTGCTGTTGCACCGTGCCATACGTTATTTGATTCGCCAAGAGCTGCATCCAAAACATGTGGTGAATTTAGGGCTGTTGCCACCATTGGATCAACAGCAAGTGTTGCCCTATACCATGACAGAAATGAACCACTTAGGTGAGCATTGCTCCATGGCGGAGCGGCGCGCAGAGGAAGCCAGCCGAGATGTGGAGCAATGGCTTAAGTGCCAGTACATGGAGCAGCATCTTGGGGCTGAGTTTAGTGGGGTGATCAGTGGTGTAACAGGTTTTGGCTTGTTTGTGCAGCTTGATGATTTGTTTATCGATGGTTTGGTGCACATTGCCCATTTAGGGGATGATTATTACCACTATGATGATAAGCGTCAGCGTTTAGTGGGTGAACGCAGTGGGCAGCAATTCCGCTTAGGCGATAAGGTGCGAGTGCAGGTGGCTGCGGTGCATGTGGAAGATCGCAATATCGATTTGTTATTGGTGAACGAAAAGCAGGAGGCTTCTTCTCCTAAAGCATCCACTAAAAAAAGCACACGTCAAGCGTTAGCGGAAGGCAAAATTCCTCCCTTGGTCACCCAAAAGGGCAATGAAAGACCTAAGCGAAGTAAACGAAAAGGTAAGCGAAAGTGAGTAAACCCATTTGGTATTCCGGCTTCCATGCAGTGGAAGCCATTTTACGTCATCGGCCTGAAGCAGCGTTAGAAATGTTTGTGCTAGAGGGGCGGTTATCCCGTGGCGATGATCGTTTAACAGCTTTGCTGGACCTTGCTAAACAAGCGGGCGTGGCAGTGCAGCAAGCCCGCCGCGAAGTGCTTGAACGTCATTGTGGCCCACAGCACCAAGGGGTGGGGTTAAGGGCGCGGCCTAAGCCCGTGGGAGATCATCATGGGTTAAGCGCCTATTTAGAAAGTACAGTACAAGAGGCACCCTTGGTGCTTATGCTAGATGGTGTTACCGATCCCCATAATCTTGGCGCCTGTTTACGAACAGCTGATGCAGTGGGAGTAACGGCGGTGGTGGTGCCTAAACGTAATGCTTGTGGTTTAACCCCTGTGGTGGCACGCACGGCGGTGGGGGGCGCAGAAACCGTACCCTACTTTGAAGTGAGTAACTTGGCGCAAACCTTACGTGCCCTGAAGGAGCTTGGTTATTGGGTGGTGGGCACCGATGTGGGTGAGCAAAGTCAGTCCTTGAAAGATTTTGTGCTCACAGGCCCCACCGTGGTGGTGATGGGAGCCGAAGGTGAGGGTATGCGGCCACTGGTGGCAGAGCACTGTGATTACTTTGTGGAAATTCCCATGCGTGGCTATGTGGAAAGCTTAAACGTTTCCGTGGCCACGGCGGTGGTGCTTTATCATTTGCGGCCTTGAAATGAATGTAGCGACCTTGCCCATTGGGGTAATTGATTCAGGAGTGGGCGGCCTCACTGTGGTGCATGAGCTGATGCGTCAACTGCCCAATGAAAATATTATTTATGTGGGTGATACCCTACGATGCCCTTATGGCCCAAGGCCAGCGGAAGAAGTGCAGCGTTTTACCCGTGAGATGGTGGCTTTTTTATTGCAACAACCCATCAAGATGTTGGTGATTGCCTGTAATACGGCCACCGCATTTACCTTAGAAAGCCTTCGCCAAGAGCTATCCATCCCCGTGGTGGGAGTTATTCACCCAGGTGCGCGTGCAGCCATTAAAGTCTCGCAAAGTGAGCAGGTGGGAGTGATAGGCACCTTGGGTACCATTAATAGTGGTGCCTATGAGGCCACCTTAAAGCAACTCAAACCTAGTTTAAGGGTGGCTTCATTGGCTTGCCCTTCTTTTGTGCCCTTGGTGGAAGAAGGGGAGGTGGAGGGCCAACAGGCCTTTGAGGTGGTGTCCGCCGCGTTACGGCCTTTTATTGAGCAGCATCCCATGGATACCTTGGTGCTAGGCTGCACCCATTACCCTCTGTTGCGCCCTGTAATACAAGAGGTGGTGGGGGAAGCAATACAAATTATCTCTTCCAACGAAGAGGTGGCCAATGAGGTAAGTTCTGTATTGGGTTTTTTGGAACAGCTTAATGTGGCCACAGAAGAACGTAATCATGCGTTTTATACCACTGGCGATGAAGAGCGCTTTCAGCGTGTTCATCAGCATCTGTTTGGTGATGATGTGCCGAAGGTGAAGGCGCTAGATTTAACCCAGTTTGCACACTAAGGCTGCTGAGAATAAAAAGCTTTGGTGTGCCCTCTTAGCAATAAGGTGTCTTGGTATAAAAAATAGTGCGCTTCCCCTCTATCTATGGTGAGTGCACGAGTGTGCCGTGGGTCCGCACTTAAGGTACCTTCCTCTGCATCCCGCTCCCGTTGATAAATGAGTTGCTGCTCCTCGAACAACGCTTTTTGGTCCTCGTTGTGGGGGTTAATGCTAATGGCAAAGGTGCTTGGCAAGGATTGCGCATCTTCATTAAGGGGGAGTGGGGTGTGATAACTGTATTGGCGTAGGTGATCTTCGTTTAACTCAGACAGTGTTGATGCCTTCTGATTCTGGGTTTGAGCCAGGCTGAAAGCACTAAGGCTGAACAACAGCGCCAATAAAACAAAGTGGTATGTCTTCATTGCTCACCGTTTGTGTTTGTTATTGGAATAGTGAACGGATAATTTTGAGCATAAAAGTTAAATTAAGAATAAGCAATGACCGTTGAGTAATGTGTGGGCTTTAGGTACAATCCCGCCACTTCCTGCTGCCTTGGTGGCAGGTCTCCTTGCCTTACCGCTGAGTCGGAAGGCTGTCGAAACCGTAAGGAGCTTAAGATGCGTCATTACGAAATTGTATTTCTGGTTCATCCAGACCAGAGCGAGCAAGTGCCCGCCATGATTGAGCGTTACACCTCTTTAATCACCGAGGCGAACGGTACCGTGCATCGCTTAGAAGATTGGGGTCGTCGTCAGTTGGCTTACCCCATTAATAAGGTTCACAAAGCACACTATGTGCTCATGAACATTGAGTGCGATGGTGACACTCTTGAAGAGTTAGAAAACACCTTCCGCTTTAACGATGCGGTGATTCGCAACCTGATTTTACGTCGCGATGAAGCGGTAACAGAAGCTTCCCCATTGGCAAAAAATAGTGAGAAGGAAGAGGCAGCAAGCTGAGTTACGAAGAGGTTAATCGCCTTCTCCTCACGGGAGTGATAACGCGTGTGGAAGAGGTGGCTTATACCCCTGCGGGTGTCCCACGACAGCGCCTTTGGTTAGAGCATAGATCTCGCCAAGTGGAGCTAGGGCAACCACGAGAAGTCCGACTTGATATTGCACTGGTGTTTTTAGGGCAAGATTGGGTTACACAAAGCCAAGCGCTTTCAGTGGGAAGTGCGGTGCAAGTGGAAGGGTTTCTCGCACGAGGTGGATACAAGGGGGAAGCCAAGCAGCGATTACAACTTCATGTGAGCAAGCTGACTCGTCTTTAACGAATACTGAAGGAGAACACCATGGCCCGTTTTTATCGTCGCCGTAAGTTTTGCCGCTTCACCGCGGAAGGCGTTAAGCAAATCGATTACAAAGATTTAGATACGCTAAAAGCCTATATCACTGAAACTGGCAAGATTGTACCTAGCCGTATCACTGGCACTAGCGCACGTTACCAGCGCCAGTTAGCCCAAGCGGTTAAACAAGCTCGTTTCCTCGCCCTGTTGCCCTACAGCGACAGCCACGATAACTAAACTCAATTAAGTGAGGTTAATACCATGCAAGTAATTCTGCTGGAAGACATTCATAACTTAGGCGAGCTTGGTGATGTGGTAGAGGTTCGCGCTGGTTACGGCCGCAACTTTTTAATTCCACAGCGTAAAGCGTTGCCTGCCACCAAGGAAAATTTAGCTGAGGTGGAAGCACGTCGTGCTGAGCTAGAGCGCATCGCTGCTGAGCAGCTAGCTGCTGATAAAGAGCGTGGTGAGAAGCTCACCGATGCGGTTGTTACCATTGGTTCTAAGGCGGGTGATGAAGGTCGCCTGTTTGGTTCCATCGGTACCCGTGATATCGCTGAAGCCATTACAGAGCAAACCGGTGTGGAAGTGGAGCGTGCTGAAGTACAGCTGCCAGAAGGCTCTATTCGCACCATTGGTGAGTTCGATATTGATCTTATTTTGCACGCAGAAGTCACAGTTACCATTAAACTTATGGTGGTGGCTGAGGCTTAATCGCTCGCGCATAATAAGGGAATGTCCTTTGAAGCCCAGCTCAAACGAGCTGGGCTTTTTTGTTGGTATAGAATTGGATTTATCTGTTTTACTAATGATACCTAGGTGCGTAGGAAGGTGTGGCGTGAATGTTCGGTATTGGTTATTTGTTTTAGGCATGGGGCTGGCCCCCTTCACCCATGCAGAATCCTTGACCTTTCAACAGGCTTGGCAACGGGTGGTGGCGGAGGATGAGCAAATCGCTGCAGGTCAAGCAGCTGAGGAACGAGCAAAAGCCTTAGTAAAATCTCACCAATCTTTATTGCTGCCACAGGTGGATGTGGTGGCCTCTTATACGCGCTTAGAAAAGCCCGTGGAGCTGGATGCCCTTGCCTTGGAACCCTTAAGCGATATTGCCAATACGGCGCCGGGCCAAGCGCTGATAGATTTTGTGGGGGGGGAAGATTGGTTTGTCACCCCCGTCTCAAAGCAAGATGTGGTGCGTTCTTCCTTGGTGGCGCTCTGGCCTCTAT
>CALEAR010000207.1 GCA_937943665.1 uncultured Alcanivoracaceae bacterium | reverse complement strand
CAAGAGGCCACCGCTGAAACCCATAGAGCACGGGTTATCGCCGCCTGTAATGTGCTGAATGCTTTCTTTATGGTGCTTTCTGCTCTTTTTTCCATGGTATTACTGAGTGCTCTTGGGGTAACGTTGCCCACCTATTTCTTGATATTAGCCCTATTGAGCTTGGTGGTAAGTGTGTACTTACTTTCACGGGTGCCTGAATTTAAGATAAGGCGTTGGTGAATAGAGCAAGAGCGGCCCATGGAAGCTTGCTTTCTTAGCAGTAGCGTGGTGTTTTTTGTCTTTTAGGCCGTTGCCGTGATGGGAGGCAGGGCCTACACTGAATCGCGTTAAAAAACTCAATAATAAACACGGCTGAGTACTTTTAAGGTGGCATACTTTTAATCGCTAAGCCGTTAACAACAGTGATCACAACAAAAGGAAATAAGATGCTAGACCAAAGCGAAATCGACTTATTCAGAGAAAACGTAAAGCGGTTTATTGAACAAGAAATTTTGCCGCACTATGACCAGTGGGAAAAAGAGGAAATTATTCCTCGCTCCGTGTGGGAGGCCCTTGGTGAACAGGGGTTATTATGCGTGGATATGCCTGAGGAATACGGTGGTTTTGGTGCCAATTTCCGCTTATCTGCCATTGTGGTGGAGGAGTTTTCTCGGGCGGGTTGCAGCGGTTTAGCGTCAAATATTTCTGTGCATTCCGATATTGTGGCGCCCTACATTTTGCACCTAGGCACTGAGGAGCAAAAACAAACCTGGATTCCCAAAATGGTGGCGGGTAAGGCCATTGGCTCCATTGGTATGACAGAGCCAGGTGCTGGGTCTGATTTACAGAGCATGAAAACACGTGCAGAGCGAGATGGGGATCACTTTATCATCAATGGCCAAAAAACATTTATTACCAATGGCCAACATTGTGATGTGATTGTGCTTGCCACTAAAACCGATGCTAGCGCAGGCAGCCGTGGTATGACGTTATTCACTGTGGATGCCTCCTTACCTGGCTTTAGCCGTGGGCGTAACCTAGAAAAAATGGGGCACCATTGTGCTGATACCTCAGAGCTCTTTTTTGAAGATGTGAAAGTGGGAGCAGACCAAATATTAGGTGGAGAAGGCCGTGGGTTTGCTAACCTTATGAATGAGTTGCCCCGTGAGCGCTTAATTTTAGCTGTGGGGGCTGTGGCCGCTTGTGAGGGGATGGTGGAGCGTACTGTGGAATATGTGCAGGAGCGTCAGGCCTTTGGCCAGCCCATTGCTAAGTTCCAGAACACACGTTTTAAACTCGCAGAGTTGCAGGCTGAAATTGCGGTTAACCGTGCTTATGTGGAGCAATGCATGCAAGCCTATGATCGCAAAGAGCTCACCGCCGTGGAAGCTTCCATTGCCAAATACACCACCACAGAGTTGCAGTGTAAGGTGGCAGACACCTGCTTACAGCTCTTTGGTGGCTATGGCTACATGAAGGAATACCAGATTTCACGGGATTATGTGGATGCGCGCATTCAGCGTATTTACGGTGGCACCAGTGAAATTATGCTGGAAATTATCGCTCGAGACTTACTCGGTCGATAAGCTGAAAGGGGGCGTTTTGCCCCCTATTCCTCTTTTTTATTCAACTCCCGTTTTTCTAAGGCTCGTAGCACCACTTGGCACTGTGATTTACCGTACTGCAGTATGATTTCAGAGGCCTGTTGGCTGTTTCTTTCCATCACACTGCTTAGCAGGTTTTGGAAGGTGGTCACGGTCACATGAAGTTCTGAGGTTTCTTCCACTAGTGCTAAATAGGAGTACCGCTGTAGTAAGGGCACAAAATCCACAATGGTTTTGGCTAAATAATCATTGCGGGCAAACTTCAGCATATTGGGCAGCGTTTCGAACACAATTTGGTGGCCACGGGCAATATCATTTTTGGCGTAACAATCGGCCAGCTCCGGCAGTATCACTGCTAATTCCTCTAATTCATTCGCTTGCCAGTGCACGGCAGCCCGTGCCGCTAATTCCGCAAATAGCATAAATAAAAAATCATAAAGCTGTTCCGCTTGGTCTTGGCTTACTCCACACACCCAGGTGCCGCGGCGAGGTTTTATTTCTACCAAATGTTTTGATTCCAATATTTTTAGGGCTTCACGAAGTGAGTTGGTGCTCACATTTAGTTGGCGAGACCAATAAGCCTCATTGATTTTTTCTTCGGGCGCTAAGTGACCGGTGATAATTTGTTGAGCCAAATGTGTGCTGATTTGCTCGCTTAACGAAGCCGTGGAAAACGTGAGAGTCATGGTTAGCCTTGGGAGTACCCACTAGTATTGTCTAACAATTGAAAAATTCATCTATACACTAACCTTGCCATTGGGTAATGTAATAGAAGTTAACAATAAAACAGACGTCTTAATCAGGAGAGACGCCATGATTTCGAAAATGAACCCTACCACCGTTATGAAAATTAAAAAATGGAGTTACCTTCTTTTTTGGGCGGCGGTATTACCTTTATTTCCCTTCAGTGCCCATGCAGGAAGTGATGGAACACAAAACTACTGGGCATGGTTTATTTACTTTTTCGTTTTTGGGGTAATGCCCATTTTAGATTTAATTGTGGGTAAAGACCCCACCAACCCCGATGAAGAAACAGAGGTTCCCAGTTTAAGCGAAGAGAAGGCTTATCGCATCTTTACTCTAATTATGGCGCCCGTTTGGCTAGGAGTGCTGTATTACAGCGGCTGGGTGTTTATGAACAATGATTACAACTGGTTTGGCAAGCTCGGTTGGATAATTTCCATTGGTACTGTGGGCGGCATTATTGCCATTAACCTAGGCCATGAGCTTACGCATAAAGATCCTAAAATCGAAAACTGGACGGGCGGTTTGCTATTAGCTTCTGTGAGCTATGCAGGCTTTAAAGTGGAACATATTCGCGGCCACCATGTGCATGTTTCCACCCCTGAGGATGCTTCATCAGCCCGTTATAACCAATCTATTTATCACTTTTTGCCCCGTGCTTTAGGCCGCAACTTTGTAAACGCCTGGCGTTTAGAGCACCAACGTTTGCGTCGCCAAGGCAAGAAACCCCTTAGCATTTATAATGAGCTAATTTGGTGGTACAGCATCACCGCGCTGTTTGCTCTGAGCTTCTTTGTGTTGTGGGGATGGATGGGCGTACTGTTCTTCTTTGCCCAGAGCCTAGTGGCCGCCATTACCCTAGAAATTATTAACTACATTGAGCATTACGGTTTGCATCGCCGAGTGTTGGAAAACGGTCGTTATGAGCGAGTCACCCCGGCCCATAGCTGGAACTCCAACTACTTCTTAACCAACATTGCTCTGTTTCAATTACAGCGTCACAGTGATCACCACGCTTATGCTAAGCGTCGTTATCAAGTGCTGCGCCATTACGATGAGAGCCCACAATTGCCAGCCGGTTATGCGGGTATGTATGTGGTGGCATTGATTCCCCCACTGTGGAGAAAAGTAATGAACCCTCGAGTGGAAGCATACTACGAGGGTGAAATGGATCAGCTCTTCCGTAATGCGAAACGAGTGAACAATATCACTGCTTAACCTTCCCCTACCCCGTGCTTGTGTCATCGTAGGCGTAAGCACGGGTTCTTTTGTTTTATTCCCTCTTTAAAACCATCCATGGCCAGGGGCATACCCTTGAAAATGGGCCTGTGATCCCCATACATGTGGCATTGTCTTTCCGTTAATTCATTACTAGGTCGTTGAATCCATGAGTGAAACAGCAACACAAAAGCATGAATTCCAAACCGAGGTAAAACAGCTCCTCCATTTAATGATCCACTCCTTGTATTCCAATAAGGAGATTTTTTTACGTGAGCTGATTTCTAATGCCTCAGATGCCACTGATAAGTTGTCCTATGAGGCGCTCAAAAACGAAAGCTTGTATGAGGGTGATGGTGATTTAAAAATTTGGGTGCAGCCCGATGAGGCCGCTAATACGCTCACTATTCGCGATAATGGCATTGGTATGAGCCATGACGATGTGGTGAATAACCTAGGCACTATTGCACGCTCTGGCACAGCCGAGTTTTTAAAGCAGCTCAGTGGCGATGAGAAGAAAGATTCACGCCTTATTGGGCAGTTTGGTGTGGGGTTTTATAGTGCCTTTATTGTGGCAGATAAGGTGGAAGTTTTTACTCGACGCGCGGGCTTGGCCGCTGATGAAGGGGTGTATTGGAGTAGCAAAGGCGATGGTACTTTTGAGGTGGGCCAGCACACCCAAGAAGAGAGGGGTACCCGCATTGTGTTGCATCTGCGCGAGGAAGAAAAAGAGTTCTTGAATACTTGGCGTTTGCGCGAGTTGGTTACCAAGTACAGTGATCATATTTCCTTGCCGGTGATGTTGCCCACTCAATCCGAAGAACAGGATAAGGAGGCCGCTGAACAACCACAGTGGGAGCAAGTGAATAAGGCCACCGCTTTGTGGACGCGCAACCGCAGTGAGATTACCGAGGAAGAATACCAAGAGTTTTACCAACATATTTCCCACGATTTTGGTAAGGCTCTTACCTGGAGCCATAACCGTGTGGAAGGTAGCTTAGATTACACCTCCCTTCTTTATGTGCCTGAAAACGCTCCTTTTGATTTATGGCAACGGGATATGGTGAAAGGCCTCAAGCTGTATGTGCAGCGTGTGTTCATTATGGATGAGGCAGAGCAGTTTTTACCCCTTTACTTGCGTTTTATTAAAGGGGTGATCGATAGCAATGATCTTTCCTTAAACGTTTCCCGTGAAATTTTACAGAACAATCGCACGGTAACTTCCCTCAAAACGGCGCTCACCAAACGCGTGTTATCCATGCTCGAAAAGCTTGCTAAGGATGAGGAGAAGTACCAAACCTTCTGGGATGCCTTTGGTAATGTACTTAAAGAAGGCCCTGCAGAGGATTTTGTCCACCGTGAGCGTATTGCAAAACTCTTCCGTTTCGCTAGCACCCATACTGGGGAGGCCAAGCAAAACGTTAGCTTTGCCCAGTACATCGAGCGAATGAAAGAAGGCCAGGAAGCTATTTATTATCTGGTTTCTGATAGCCATCAAAATGCTCTTGGTAGTCCGCATTTGGAGATATTCCGCAAGAAGGGGATTGAGGTATTGCTCTTAAGCGACCGTGTGGATGAATGGGTTATGGGCCATTTATCTGAGGTGGAAGGTAAAAAGCTTCAGGATATTTCCAAGGGCGAGTTGGATTTGGGTGCCTTGGAAGATGAAGAAGATAAAAAGGCCCAAAAAGAGGCGGATAAGAAGTTAGCACCCTTAACCAAACGCATTAAAGAACTGCTCAAAGATGACGTGGCCGAGGTGCGCACCACACAACGGTTAACGGATTCTCCTGCTTGTTTAGTGGTGGGTGAGTTTGAGCTTGGGGTACAAATGCGCCAGATTTTAGAGGCCTCGGGGCAAACGGTGCCTGATACCAAGCCCACTTTAGAAATTAATCCAGATCATCCCTTGGTGCAGCGCTTACAGGATGAGCAAGCAGAGGATCGCGTGGAGGATTTGGTACAGGTAATTTATGAACAAGCTCGATTGGCGGGTGGCGAAGGGTTGAAAGATGCGGCTGCCTATGTGCGCCGAATCAATAAGCTGTTATTAGAGCTTTCCGCTTAACATAGGGGCCTTAAGGCCCCTTTTTTATACCTCAGCGTAATCTTGTTTGCCCTTTAACCAACGATGCAATAAAGCTTGTGCGGTTTGGGGATGTTGTTCTAATAGTTGTTTAGCTAGCTCGCGGGCAGGGGCAATGTGGTGTTCATCCCGCATTAAATCGGCCACTCGAAACACTAAATCCCCGGTTTGCCGAGTGCCCAACCACTCACCAGGACCTCGCAGGCGTAAGTCCTCCTCAGCGATATCAAAACCATCTGTGGTGCGACGCATGACCCCTAATCGCTGTTTAGCTGTTTGTGAAAGTGGAGCTTGATAAAGCAGCACACAATAGCTTTGCCCTTGCCCTCTTCCCACACGACCACGCAATTGATGAAGTTGTGAAAGCCCCAAACGTTCTGGATTTTCGATGACCATGAGCCGTGCATTGGGCACATCTACCCCCACTTCTATGACGGTGGTGGCCACAAGTAAATGGGCTTCACCGCGGGCGAAGGATTCCATGCGTTGTTGCTTTTCGGTAGCACTTAATCGGCCATGTACTAAGGCAATATTCAGTTCAGGTAGTTGCTCTTGTAGCAGGGCATAACGCTCCTCGGCGGCTTGCGCTTGAAGGCTTTCCGACTCCTCAATAAGGGTGCAAACCCAGTAGGCTTGATCTTGTTGCTCAAGCACAGCGGCACGAATACGGGCGATCACCTCGCGTTCGCGTTGTTTAGGAATGGCCACGGTTTGAATGGGTTGGCGCCCTGGGGGCAGTTCATCAATCACAGAACTATCCAGATCACCATATAGGCTCATGGCCAAGGTGCGAGGAATAGGGGTGGCGGTGAGGGCGAGCTGATGTGGTGCTTGGCCCTGGGTGAGGCCCTTCTCGCGTAGGGCTAGGCGTTGATCCACCCCAAAGCGGTGCTGTTCATCAATCAAAATTAACCCCAGTTTGTGATACACCACCGCCTCTTGAAATAAGGCATGGGTGCCCACCACTATGGGTAAACTGCCCTGTGCTAACTGTGCTAAAACGGCCTTTTTCTCGCTGGCCTTTACACTGCCAGAAAGCCAACCCACGGGAATGTTTAAGGGCCTCAACCACTGTTTAAAGTTTTCATAGTGTTGCTCGGCTAGCAGCTCTGTGGGGGCTAACAGGGCCACTTGGTACCCGGCCTCAATGGCACTGAGAGCGGCCATGGCGGCCACCAAGGTTTTACCAGAACCCACATCTCCTTGTACTAAACGTAGCATGGGCTTTCCAGAGGCCAGATCTTGCTGTATTTCCTGAACTACCCGTTGCTGTGCATTGGTGAGTTTAAAGGGAAGTTGCGCTAACAACTGCTGGCACAGAGTATGGCTGTTAAAAACGGGGGCTTGGGTGGCTTGTTGGCGTGCACGGCGCACCAGGGCACTTAATTGATGGGCCACGAGCTCTTCAAGTACCAAGCGTTTGATGGCAGGGTGGGAACCGTTTAATAGGGATGCCACAGGCACCTCATGAGAGGGCCGATGCAAGGTGCGTAGTGCCACGGCCATGCTGGGTAATTGGGTGTGCGCTTGAGGCAGTAGATCCTGTGGAGGAAATCGGTGGAGCAACGCTAGGGCTTGATCCATTAATTGGCGCAGGGTGCGTTGGTGTAAGCCCTCTGTGCTAGGGTAAATGGGGGTAAGAGTGGGTTCTAAGGGGGAAAGTTGAGTGTCTGCCACCTCATATTCCGGATGGTAAAACTCTAACCCAGTGGCGCCTAGCCGTGGCTCCCCATACACACGAATTAATCGGCCGGGGGCCAAGGTATCTTTAAGTTGCGCATTAAAATGATAAAAACGCAGCCCCACTTGGCCGCTGCCATCGCGAATTTGGCACAGTAAGCTGCGACGGCGCCCAGGCATAAAAGCGGTGTGGGTGATGGTGCCCTCCACCACCACATAATGCTCAGGGCGCAATTGCATAATGGGTGTGACACGGGTGCGGTCTTGGTAACGATGAGGTAAGTGGAAGAGTAAGTCTTCCACATTGTGAATACCCAAGTTAGCCAAACGTTCGGCAATCTTAGGGCCCACTCCTTTGAGTTGCGTCACAGCTTGTGCCGCTAGCTCATTGATGTAATTAACCTCATTCATACACAGCCCTGTGGATAACTCTGTGCAAAACTAGGGATATCTAGTGGATATCTGTGGATATCCCATTGGTAAGTGTGATTTTACGCACCGCTTGACGCAATACCTCAATGGCTTTGGGGCGTGGGAAGCTATCTCGCCACACCAGGGCAATGGTGCGCTTGGGTACAGGTGCTTCGAAGCGGCGAATGGAGAATTCATCTTTTTGATACCCTCTTGGGGATAAGGCGGAATCCGGTAGCACGGTAATCCCCAAGCCCCCTGCCACCATATGGCGCAATGTTTCGAGGGATCCTCCTTCAATTTGTACCAGGTTTTTTTGGCGCTCAGAATCAATGGCGGGGCATAACTCTAAGACTTGATCTCGGAAACAGTGGCCTTCACCTAGTAGTAGCAAGGTTTCATCAAGCAGCTGATCGGGGCGAATGGCCTCCTGTTTTTCCCAGGGGTGGACCGCAGGTAATAGTACAGAAAAGGCTTCCTCATACATTTTGGCCCTTACCA
>CALEAR010000206.1 GCA_937943665.1 uncultured Alcanivoracaceae bacterium | reverse complement strand
GCCTTTGGAGCCTAGTGCGAGGTTGGCTAGATCAGTTCGCCCACTTAGATGATTTATTAGCCCTGCTCAAACGGGAAGATTCACGCTGGTTTGCACTACTAAAAGATTTGCCTGAAACCGTGGAAAAGCTTTCCATGGAAGTGGCACAACAAAGGTTACGCCACGAAGATCTCGCCGATGAACTCACCTTAATGAAGCGTCGCCTACGAGTGGAACGCCGCAAGGATATGGCCTATGCCGTGCTTGCTCTATTGTGCTTAGGGTTAGGGTGGGCTTTTGGCGAAGGGCTACTCAGCCTTAACCCATGGCTAAGCCCACAAGAACAAGCCCTCGGCGCATTTATTTTGGGCATGGGTTTATTGTTGTTACGACTTTTGTTTGGCCGCCGTGCCCTGTAATTAATCGCGCTGGTAACTGCGCCGCCCCTTCAAAAAAGAACCTAAGCGTTCTTCCACAATTTCTGCGCTGGTTTTGGCTAAGTTTCGCGTGGTATCTTGCAACACATCACGGGTGGATAAGGATTTCACCCCCTCCACTACCCCGCGTTTCCCCGCCTCTTCCACACGTTCAGCAATACGGTTAGACGCCTTTTCCCCTTGCTCCTCAAAGAACAAGGTGAGCTCGTGCTTTAATTTCGGACGCAGGCTGAAGTTAAACCACAACCCCACCACCGCCAATGTGAACAAGGACGATAACCCCGCCACGGCAAAAATCCACCACCACTGCATGGCTTTCCTCTTATTTTGGTTTCTCTGCTAATACCACAGCACGCGTGGGGCTGGGATAGCCCTCACGGGTTTTACTATGATCCTCGGGATCCAAAAAATCCTCTAGGGATTGGTACTGCATCCATGGGGTGCATTTTTGCTCCTCAATGGTGGTGATATTCACATCCACCACACGGGGGTTCACAAACCCACAGCGACGCAACCATAAACACAACATATCAGTGCTTGGTAAAAAGTAAACATTACGCATGGCAGCGTAA
The DNA here is from genome assembly GCA_937943665.1 of uncultured Alcanivoracaceae bacterium. Taxonomy (GTDB): domain Bacteria; phylum Pseudomonadota; class Gammaproteobacteria; order Pseudomonadales; family Alcanivoracaceae; genus CALEAR01. Next base: position 2,145 of record CALEAR010000206.1, on the reverse strand, counting down.
CGATCCTCAGGCATCAGCACCTCGTTTTCGCCACCCTCAATAATGAGTGTTTCAAGCACCAACTGCCCACCAGGGCGCAAGGCCTCTTTTAGCTCTAATAGATGATCCAAGGGCGAACGGCGGTGGTACAATACCCCCATGGAAAACACCGTATCAAACCCTGCCAACCCGGGAGGGAGCTCTTCCATACGCACAGGCGCAAACCACACAGGCAGCTCAGGTTTCACCCGCTTAATGGCGTAATACTGCAACATAAACAATAGCGTGGGATCAATGCCGAGCACTTGCCGCGCCCCTTCGGCATACATACGCCAACAGTGATACCCTGAACCACAACCCACATCTAATACACGGCGGTTTTTTAAGGGGGCAATATGGGGCAATACCCGTTGCCACTTCCAATCAGAACGCCACTCAGTTTCCACCTCTGTGCCAAAAAACCGAAACGGCCCCTTACGCCATGGCCTTAGCCCCCAAAGCCCTTCATAAATTTCTTGTTGTTGCGCCTCTTCTTGGGGAGCTTCACCCACTTGGATCCAATCCTCGTTAAGCACCAAGTTGCCTTGGCGCGGCAACTTTTTCATGGCAGCCCACCAACGGGGCAAATCCCCATGGGGCTTTTCAAATAAACGCTCTCGAGTGAGCGTTAACAGGGTATGGTGCCACGGAGAAATGGGGCCCTTTTCAAAGGCCTGGCTCATTTGTTCACAATATTCGTGTAACTCTTGCATTAACGCACCGCCACCAAGGAAACAAAATTAAAACACCTAAACCACAAATGCACCTTGCTAAACCCCGCTCGCAATAGCCGCTCTTGGTGGTGTTGAATGGGCTCTGGAATCAGCACATCTTCAATGGCCGCGCGCTTTTGGCTAATTTCTAAATCGCTATAACCGTTTAACCGCTTAAAATCGTGGTGCCACTCTTGTTGCAAGGCATCTTCTGCGGCATCAGGAAAAGCGATTTTTTCAGATAGAATCAAAATACCATTGGGCACCATGGCCTCGCCTAGGCGCTGTATAAAGGCATCGCGATCTTCCTTGGGCACAAACTGCAAGGTGAAATTAAGCACCGCCACCGAGGTGGGGTTAAAACTCATTTCACGAATATCCGCACAGCGCCATTCCACCTGATGATGCCCTAGGGTGGCGCTAAGGTTTTTTTGCGCTTGGGCTATCATGGCTTGAGAATTATCCACCGCCACAAAACGACACCCTAGCTCCGGCGGCACAGAAGTGGCCATGGCTAAAGTGGCAGCCCCTAGGGAACACCCTAAATCATAAATGGTGGTGTTAGGTTGCACATAGCGGCGCGCCAACACTCCAATCATATCAATAATGGTGTTATAACCCGGCACGGAACGGCGGATCATATCGGGGAACACACCCACCACCTGCTCATCAAAGCGAAAGCGCTCCACCGCCGCTTGCTCTTGCGCATATAGGCGATCGATTTGAGAGGTGTTCTCGCTCATATTGGCTCCATAGGTGAACTTGCTGCCGAAAATAGAAGCGCGCATTCTACTAAAATTTAGGCGGAAAGTTTACGTTTCAGCGCATTCGGCGCAATTTGATGATTTGTTGAGCAGTTAATCGCAAACCATTTGCCCAAGCGGCACTTATGTTGTAGTATCCTCGCCACTTTCACGGGGTAACCGTAGAACAGTACCGGGGCGTGGCGCAGTTTGGTAGCGCACTTGCATGGGGTGCAAGGGGTCGCAGGTTCAAATCCTGCCGTCCCGACCAATTAAATCAAAGGCTTACAGGTTTCACTTGTAGGCCTTTTTTGTTGCCTTAATTTAACCTCACCGTGGGAATATCCCTAAAACGCGTGGTGTACGCAGGTGATTTCAACCGCCGCGCCATTTGCCATGGTTGCTGCGCCCCCTCTCGGGCCACATACAAGGTGCCGCGCCCATAACGCTGGTTGGTGGCATCGAGCACTTGCATGAGTGCATGGGAACGCAGGGGTTGGCCGTGCTCAAATAAATCCCCTTGGTGCTGCGCAGCCTGGCTTAATTCCAATAATCCCACTCCCGCCTTTTGGTAGGCATACCCCTGCTGAAACAACGTCTCAACCACCTGAACGGCTGCCTGTGTAATAACACGGGTATCATTAGTGGCGTAGGCCAAAGGCATATGACGC
>CALEAR010000205.1 GCA_937943665.1 uncultured Alcanivoracaceae bacterium | reverse complement strand
CGGGCACATAACCCCACGACATACTCCCCGATTCATCAAGGGTAAAAATAATATTGGGCGGCACGCCCACCGATAAACTTAAGGGTTTTTGAGATACATTATCTGCTTGCACTGGCGTGGCTAACAATATGGCCACAGCTGTTATCAAGGCGGCGCCGCTGCGGTTCTTAATGAAATGTTTTGCTTTTGAAAATACGTTACTTTTCATGGCCTCCCCCTAATCATCCAAGCCAAGATAAATAGTGGCAATGGTGGATTGCGCGGCAATGTCATCACCGTCCTCACCTGCACGGGCGGTAATCACATAATAATAGGTTCCTGTGCCCCGCAATGCGGCCCCATATTCTGGGTTTACCACTGCATTCTCAGCGGTGCCTTCTAAAATACGATAGGCATTAAAACTCGCTGGCTTTTCATCCTTAGCAGGCACGAACCGATTTCGCGCATCCAAGCCTCGATACTCCATCCATTTCACATCTGCGAGCCCTGAGGAAACCGGTGTTTTATAAAACGATTTTAAATCGTCATCACTCATGGCGTTTAATAAGCAAGGCTTATTATTGCCAAAAATATTCAATTTATTAGCATCCGCATCACAGTTTACTTCGGGGTTCGGATTCAGTTTGGCATCTAAATGGCCTGGGCCATAAAACCGAAATTCACCCTCCCGCAATGCGGCATCCACCATGTTTTGTAAGCGTGCGTTCTCCACGCGCGCCCCTGTTAATCGAGTTTCTAGCGTGGTATTACGCATGGTGCCAATGGCAATCAGCGTTATAACCAAAAGCATAATTAGCGCCACCATTAATACAGCGCCTTGTTGTTGACGTAATTGCATCATGGCATTAAGTTCCTTAAGGCTTGCCCACCTGTGGCTAGTTGATAGACATGTCGTTTATCTTTGTTTCGAAGCGCTTGGGCGCTGCTACTATCTAAACGGGATACATAATCCTCAAAAATGCTTGATTCCCCTTCGCGGCGATTTGGCCCGCTTGCCAATAGCACTTCATAATTTACAGCACGCACCACAGCATCTTGAGCCAATGCCGAAGGCAGCTTAAACGCATCTTGGCTTAGCTTTTTAACCCGTGGATGTCCTTCAGCCATAAACACTCTGAAATCTGCCACACCATCAATAATGGGCTCTGGATCCCCTGTGACACTGCCTTTCTTCGTGGTGCAAGTTAGCCTTCCTTGCTGCTGTTCATCACCTGCTTCAAATTGAATAGCCACATAAACGAGTTCATCTGAAACCGAGGGCGAAAAGGGTGGCCGATCAACACCCACGTTTTCATTAGAGCAGCTCACTTCATCATCCACCGCAGCTTGGTAACGGAAGCAAAACCCTTTATCACTGTTACTTAGCGGCACCACAGCAGCGCCAGCAGGAAAGCTTCGGCACACACTAGGACCACTCCCCGCAGGGAACGCTGTGCTAATTTCTTGATCTGGGGCCCGACGAAAACCAGCCTTACTTAATTGCTCCTCCAATACCAAAACACCAAAACGGGCATTCTCCACGTTTTCGGCGCTGCTACTACTAAACAATTGGCCTCGCTTGCTATTAAGATACAGTTGTGTGGCGCCAAGAATCAGGAAACTGCCAATCACTAAGGCCACCATTAGCTCCACCAAAGAGAGCCCACGTTGAACCATCCTCGTGCTCATAATTCCACCCTTACCGTGTATGTGCATAAGTTATTATGCTCTGAGGAAGAAGTACTGGGTTCAGGGCACGCTTCCCGCGTGTCCCAAGATAGCTTTAACATCAGCGTGGACCCCTGATAATTTGTGGCACAGTCATAGTTTTCGTTAAAACTCGGGCACAAACGCTCCACCTTGCCCCCCATTAAATTCTTTTCAATACGCTTTAGCACGCATCCTGCTTGCCCTTTTGCAGTGGATAAATCGCAATCACCTGCGCTAAATTTAGGGCTTCCATTGCTGCCATAAAACACAGTGTCGGATTTAAGATGGCTATACCCATAGGCCTCTGGCGGGCGATTGTGATACAGCTCATCGCGATGGGAACGCAGCACTTCTATCAATTCGTTGGCTAGCGTCACCGCCGTGTTTCTTTCTAGGGATTCAATCTGGTATTCCTGGGATGTCACCTGCATGGCCACCATGCCCAACAAGCCAAGGGCGGTGAGCAGCAAGGTAACCAGCACCTCAATTAAACTAAAACCCCGTTGTTTCATTGGTTAAGCCCTTCCACCCATTTATAGTTGGCAATTGTTTTTTCGTTCCCGAACCGCTTGTGTAACTCGGCCGGTTTTATTCACTTGTACTTTTTGCGTAATCCACGCCTCGCCATCCTCATGGCACACAAGAACCTCCACCGCATCACTGGCGCTGCCATTGGCCATAAACTCAAAATCTAGGTTGTTCTGGGTGCTGTTTCCTTTTTTAAAACGCACTTCTAAACCTTTAGACACCTCTAAAATTCGATCTGCGGGCGACACTGAAAACGATTCACCAGACAATTTCACCTGTTGGTTACGACGTTGAACCACCGCTTCGCCACGGGCATATTGCAAAAAGCGATGTATCTCATCAGCTTGTGTGGTCACACGATTATTGCGCACAAACTGCGTGAAATTTGGCACAGCGACACTTGCTAAAATCGCCACAAGCGCAACAATCACCATTAACTCAATCAGTGTAAAACCTTGTTGTTTTGGTTGAACAGGCATGCCATCCCTCACATTTTCTATCATTATTAACTTACCCTCCCCCTTGCGGCCATGCAGCCGAGGGCGGATTAACGGCACCAAAGCATGGACTAACGGTTTAACCCAATGGATCCCCACCACAAAATAAGAACCAGGCGCACATGCTCCACCTATAAAAACAGAGCCCTTCGTCTTCATTTTTAGTTTACACTTGTGCCATACCTAAGAAGAAATACGCTCATTGTGAGCTAATTTAGAGCTTGTTTATACTAATAAGTACTGATAACAACTAGGGCTTTTTTCATGACAATGTTTCGTTTGTTGTGTTTGTTATTCCTTGCTTTTCAAGTGCCTTTTGCGTTTGGCCAACCTCGTGCTGAGCAACAACTACTTACTGAGGTTTATGCTGCCGAGGAAGAACGGCTAACCCTCTACTGCCAAACGCCTTTCCAACCGGAGGATCGCGTGCGCATTGAGCGTGTGTACCCCCAACGTGTGTTATTAGATCATTTTGGGTGTGAGACCGCCCGCAGCTGTGAAATGAACGCCGACTACCTAGTGATTTGGAACGATTTACACCAAATGTTCCCCATCACAGCGAGCACTCGTCGCATTCGCCGTGGCACCACCATAGGGGATACCCGCCTTGAGGAACCCACCCACGAATGCGGCTTTAAAACCACTTTTCAAACCTTTGAACCCGCTGATCATACAAAGGGGGAGGTAGCCCGTGCCCTATTGTACTTGCATCACACCTACAACATTCCTTTGGTGGGTAATGTCAACACACTCCAGGATTGGAACCGTTTAGACCCACCAGATGATTTTGAGGTGCGCAGGAACCAGCGCATTAAAGAGATCCAAGGAGCGAGCAATCCGTTTATTGATGACCCCGAACTTGCCGAACGCATCACGCTGGATCTGCTGCAATATTAAACTATAAATGCTCCAAGGCCTGTGCCAAGGTACTCACCGCCACCACTTCCATACCAGGAATAGGCTTTCGTGGCTTATTCCCCTTGGGCACAATGGCCTTGGTGAAGCCGTGCTTAGCCGCTTCCGCAATACGCTCCTGCCCCTGTGGCACGGGGCGTATTTCACCGGTTAACCCCACTTCACCAAACACCACAAGCTGACGCCCAAGCACTCGGTTGCGAAAGCTCGACACCACCGCTAATAGCAGGGCCAAATCGGCCCCAGTTTCCATCACTTTTACGCCACCCACCACATTGGCGAATACGTCTTGATCCCCCACTTGCACACCGCCATGGCGATGGAGCACCGCCAACAGCATGGCTAAGCGGTTTTGTTCAAGCCCCACACACACTCGGCGAGGGTTGCCAAAGTGGCTGGTATCCACCAATGCTTGTAATTCCACAAGGAGGGAGCGTGTTCCTTCCCACACCACGGTAACTAGCGTGCCTGCTGCCAGCTCTTCGCTGCGGTTAAGAAAAATCGCTGAGGGGTTTTTCACTTCGCGCATGCCCTCTTGAAGCATGGCGAACACCCCTAATTCGTTCACGGCGCCAAAACGATTTTTCAAACTGCGTAATGTGCGAAAGCGTGAATCAGCCGTGCCTTCCAGCATTAAAGAGCAATCAATCATATGCTCCAATACCTTTGGCCCAGCTAAGGATCCATCATTTGTTACATGCCCCACCAGCAGTAATACGGTGCCAGTTTGTTTGGCGTAACGCGTTAAGGCAGCGGCGGATTCGCGTACTTGAGCCACAGACCCTGGGGCGGAAGTGAGCGCAGCGAGATACATCACTTGAATGGAATCCACCACCAAAATTTTAGGCTGCTCACGACGTGCCAAATTAAGCACTTGCTCCACATCGGTTTCGGCGGCCAAACGCAACTTATCCTTCGGCAACCCTAAACGATCAGCTCGCATGGCCACTTGAGAGAGTGACTCCTCCCCTGTGATATACAAGCAAGGATGTTGTTGGGCTAACTCGCACATAGCTTGTAATAGCAGAGTGGATTTTCCAGCACCTGGGTGCCCGCCCATAAGCACTGCTGATCCAGGCACCAGACCGCCACCAAGCACTCGATCAAACTCAGCAATGCCGGTTTGAATACGCGGGGTTTCTTCCAAGACAATATCTTTCAGCGGCTGCACTTCAGCTAACGCCCCCGCGTAGCCGGTGCGATCTGCACGTCGAGCTAGCGTAGAAGCAGGCTCTGTGACAAACTCAGAAAGCGTATTCCAACTGCCACAGCTAGCACACTGACCCTGCCATTTAGGGTGATCAGCACCGCAATCGGTGCACACATAAGCCACCTTCTTTTTTGCCATTTATCTCCCCTTAATAACCCGACGTGGCCGCGCCGTCACCTGACAAAAAAGCTCATAACTGATGGTGCCACAGGCCTCTGCCACCTCAGTGGCGCTTACCACATCCCCCCAAAACTCCACCGTATCACCCAACTGCAGCTCGGGCAAATGCGTTACATCTACGGTGAGCATAGCCATGGAAACCCGCCCCACTAAGTGTGTGCGC
>CALEAR010000204.1 GCA_937943665.1 uncultured Alcanivoracaceae bacterium | reverse complement strand
TGCGGCGCACACTAAAGCCAATATGTTGGTGATTCTGAACGATAACACCATGTCCATTTCCAATAATGTGGGTGGTTTGGCTAATTATTTCGCTCGTATTTGGGCTTCTAAAACCTACATTGCTCTGCGTGAGGGTGGCAAAAAAGTGCTTTCTTCCATGCCCGCTGCGTGGGACTTTGTGCGTCGCACAGAGGAAAGCATGAAGAACATGGTGAGTCCTGATGCACTGTTTGAAGCCATTGGTTTCAACTACATTGGGCCCATTGATGGCCACAATGTGGAAGAGCTCTTACACACCATCGGTAATATGAAGGATCTTGAAGGGCCACAGCTGCTTCATATTTACACCACCAAAGGCAAAGGCTTTGAACCAGCAGAGAAAGACCCTATTGGCTACCACGCCATTAGCAAAATAGAGGCTCCTAATAGCACTCCCCAAAAACCCAAAGGCCCCCGGTACCAAGAGGTGTTTGGGCAGTTTTTATGCGATATTGCCGCGCAGGATGAACGCGCCGTGGGCATCACCCCCGCCATGCGTGAAGGCTCCGGCATGGTGGAGTTTAGCCAACGCTTCCCAGAGCGGTATCACGACGTGGCTATTTGTGAACAGCATGCGGTTACCTTAGCTGCCGGCCTTGCCTGTGAAGCCCAAAAACCCATTGTGGCCATTTACTCCACCTTCTTACAACGGGGTTATGATCAGCTTATTCATGATGTGGCCTTGCAAAATCTCGATGTGACTTTTGCCATCGATAGGGCCGGTATTGTGGGTGAAGATGGCGCCACCCATGGCGGCTTTTTCGATTTAGGTTACCTGCGCGCCATTCCGAATATGGTAATTGCCGCCCCTGCCGATGAAAACGAATGTCGCCAACTGTTATACACAGCCTATCAGTACGAGGGACCTGCCGCCGTGCGCTACCCTCGTGGCACAGGCCCCAACCACCCCATTAGCACCGAGTTCACCGCCCTACCCATAGGCAAAGGTCGCCTCATGCGCCATGGCAAAAATGTGGCCATTATTTCTTTTGGGGTAATGTTAGAGGCTGCCCTTGAGGCTGCGGACACCCTCGATGCCACCGTGGTGGATATGCGTTGGGTGAAGCCCTTAGATGAAACCTTATTGCGCCAGATCGCCGCTGAACATGAGTTGCTCGTTACCGTGGAAGATCATCAAGTGATGACGGGGGCGGGCTCAGCGGTGAATGAGTTCTTTAATAAAGTGGGGCTCAACCCTCGCATTAAAAATTTAGGGTTACCCGATGAATTTATTGATCATGGTAAACGCGAGGATTTACTCGCTCAGCTAGGCCTTGATGCGGCAGGTATTGTAGCTGCCGTTCAAGCCTAAGACTTTGTGCTAGCATCGCTCAGCCGAGCAAAACGGTTGAGCGATGCCATGACTAAAACCACCACAACAGTAGCTGCATCACCACAGCAGCAAATACTCCTGCCACAACATCATCCATCATAATGCCGGTGCCCCCCGCTAGCTTTTTATCAAGCCAACTAATGGGCCAGGGTTTTAAAATATCGAAAAAACGGAACAAACCAAAACCCACCAATGCCCACACCCAGCTAACGGGCACCAGTAGCATGGTAATTAGATAGCCGGCCACTTCATCCCAGACAATACTGCCATGATCATGGATCCCCATGTCCCGCGCTGCTTTGCCGCACACATAAGGGCCAATGGCAATAGCCAACAGGGTACCGAGCAAATAGATCCATCCGCCCCCTTGAGCTAATAGCCACCACAGAGGAATCGCAGCCAAGGTTCCAAAGGTGCCGGGCGCCTTGGGTGCCAAACCCGAGCCAAAGCCCAACGCCAAAAAGTGCACTGGATGGGTTAAGGATAATTTATCGGTGGGTTTCATAGGATTCCTTAGGAAATGAAGTGATCCCAGCCCGTGGTATGCATATTTTCATGCCAACGGCCTTGTACATCCTGCACACGAATACCTGGTTGCGAGGTAATACGGCCAATTTGCACGCATCCACGCGGCACATTCACATGGCTTAACAAAGTAAATAGCAGCTGATAATCATCGCCGCCGTAAAGCTGTGCCTGTTGTCGTTTTTGCTCATCCCCCCAAGCCATAAACTCGGGGGTAAGTGGCAACGTATCCAAAGCGATTTCTGCTCCTATGCCGCCACTGGCTTCCAGAACATGTTGCAAATCCGCCATCAAACCGTCGGATATATCAATGGCTGAAGTGGCCAAGCCTTGCAAGCGCAAGCTCATTTGGCACTGAGGGCGAGGCCGAGAAAAAGCCTCCACCAACGCTCCTGAGGTAATGCCCGCTTGCCAATTGGCAAGCCCAGCGGCCGCCAAACCCACAGGCCCTGTTAGGCAAAGTTTATCCCCAGGTCGTGCTCCATTGCGCTTTAACGCTCGTGTGGCAGGCACTTCTCCGGTCACCTGAACAGTAATACTTAAGGGCCCTTTTACTGTATCGCCGCCCACTAGGCTTACCCCCATCTCTTCAGCCAAGGCAAAAAAGCCACGACAAAACCCCTCAAGCCATTGTTCATTAATGGTGGGTAAAGAAAGGCTTAACAAGGCCCATTTAGGCCTTGCTCCCATGGCGGCAAGATCCGATAGGTTAACGGCGAGACTTCGCCAACCCACATATTCAGCAGGGAAGTTTTGAGGAAAATGGCGCCCTTCCAGCAGTGTATCCACACTCATGGCAAGTGCCATGCCCGGCGTGGGCTTAATCACAGCGGCATCATCCCCCGGCCCAAGCACCACTGAATCTGCTTGTGGCACATGGCGAAAAAACCGCTCAATTACGCCGAACTCACCCATGGGCACCTCTTAAGAGTTGCGTGCTTGCATCTCCACTTGGCGGCAGGTGCGTGCCACTTTATCGAGCACGCCATTCACATAACGGTGCGCACCTTCTGCGCCAAAAATCTTGGCCAGCTCAATTCCTTCGTTAATCACTACACGATAAGGCACATCTATGCGTGCAAGCAACTCATAGGTGCCCATGCGTAATACCACTCGCTCAATATGGGATAACTCCCTCACTTGGCGATCAAGGGCTGGCGCTAGCAGGGCATCAATTTCTTCCAACCGCGCCGGCACCTGGTGCAATAGCTCGTGGAAGTAGGCGGTATCCACCTTGCGCATATCATTATCCACGCGAAACTGCGCCTCAATGGTGCCAGGTAAATCACCGGCAAGCTGCCACTGATATAAAGCTTGCAATGCATAGCGGCGAGCTTTTCGGCGCGCCGCTGGAGAAGGTTTTCCGGACATTTAGATATGCTTCAACAGGCTAACCATTTCCATAGCAGAAAGCGCCGCCTCTGCCCCCTTGTTGCCCGCCTTGGTGCCAGATCGTTCAATGGCTTGCTCGATGGTATCCACCGTGAGCACGCCAAAGGTCACAGGCACACCGGTGCTGTTTTGCACAGCAGCAATGCCTTTAGCTGCCTCACCGGCCACATACTCAAAGTGAGCAGTGCCACCACGGATCACAGCCCCTAAGGTAATAATGGCATCAAATTTATTAGCATCCGCCAAACGCTTGGCCGCCACAGGCAGCTCCCAAGCGCCAGGCACACGTACCACAGTGAGATTCTCACGGCTCACACCATGGCGCACTAAGGTATCAATGGCGCCCTCAAGCAATGCCTCTACCACAAAGCTATTGAAACGTGCCACCACTAGGGCATAACGGCCATCCACATCATCAAAACGGCCTTCTAAAACGGTTACATCTTTCATGTTTCACCTATTCTCTAAATACACAGTTGTAGACGCACTGCCATTATGCGTTAGCGCTTCGGCGCCGGCACGCATTCTACCACTTCTAAATCAAAACCGGATAACGCATTAAAGCGCATGGGAGAACTGAGCAAACGCATGCGACGTACGCCCAGGGCGCGCAGAATTTGCGCTCCAATACCAATGTTACGATAAGCAGGGCTATTTTCTGAGGCCGGCTTACGGCGCCCAGTGGCGTAATCATTCATCAGGGTTTGTAAATGCTCAGGAGGATGTTCTTGCCCTAACACCACGGTGACGGCCGCCTCTTCTTGCGCCATCACTTCAAGCACTTGAGAAAGGCTCCACCCAGTGTAGCCATCAATTTTCGCCCCAAGCAAATCGCGCAGAGGATCCACCACATGTACGCGCACCGTGGTAATAGCATCCTCGCAGGGTTCACCTTTTACTAACGCCACGTGGGTGAGGTTATCCACCACATCCTTAAAGCCCACCATTTTGTACTCGCCGTAATGGGTGGAAAGGGGTTGCTCGCTCACTTTTTCCACAGTTTTTTCATGCTTCATGCGGTATTCAATTAAATCCGCAATGGTACCCATTTTTAAGTTGTGCTGTTTGGCAAACTTTTCTAAATCTGGGCGACGGGCCATGGTGCCATCTTCGTTGATGATCTCACAAATCACCCCAATGGGTGCAAGTCCTGCCAAGGCGGGTAAATCACAGGCCGCTTCTGTGTGTCCCGCTCTGTGTAGCACTCCACCGGGTTCCGCCATCAGCGGGAAAATATGCCCTGGCTGAACAATATCGCTAGGCTTAGCATCAGGGGCCGCGGCAGCTTGTACTGTGCGAGCACGATCCGCCGCCGAAATACCTGTGGTCACCCCTTCTGTGGCTTCAATGGAAACCGTGAACTTGGTACCAAAGCCTGAACTGTTATTTTCCACCATCAAAGGCAGGTTCAGCTGCTCACAGCGTTCACGGGTCATGGGCATGCACACTAAACCCCGTGCATGCTTAATCATGAAGTTAATGGCCTCAGGCGTGCAGTGTTCTGCCGCCATCACGAGATCCCCCTCGTTTTCACGATCCTCATCATCCATAAGGATCACCATACGGCCTTGACGTATGTCTTCAATTAACTCGGGAATAGTGTTTAATGACATGAAATCATCCTTTCAAAAAACCGTTTTCCGCCAAAAACGATAATGTAATGCCAGATTCTGCCTCAGGTTCAGCAGCCTTTTCGCCCAACAATAAGCGTTCTAAATAGCGGGCGATTAAATCCACTTCTAGGTTCACCAAGGTACCCACTTGCCAAGTGCCAATGTTAGTCACTTCCTTGGTATGGGGAATAATGGTAAGCGAGAATTCAGCGCCGTTAACCTCGTTGGTGGTTAAGCTAATGCCATCCACCGTAATGGAGCCCTTCTTGGCGATGTATTTCGCCAATGCATCAGGGGCTTTTATGTTGATCACTGTGGCACGCGCTTCTTCATGCATGGCCACCACTTCACCTAGGCCATCCACGTGTCCCGCCACTAAATGTCCACCCAACCGCGTGGTGGGCGTGAGGGCTTTTTCCAAATTCACCGGCGAACCGGGAGATAAACGCCCCAACGACGTTTTACGCAAGGTTTCTGCAGAGGCATCAGCGGTAAACCCTTGGCCAGTTAACTGCGTTACAGTTAAACATACACCATTCACAGCAATGGAATCCCCAAGCTTCACATCGCTAAGATCCAATTCGCCGGTGGCGATATCTAAAATAATATCTTCCCCTTTGGGGGTGAGGCCCTGCACCTTGCCCATGGCCTCCACAATGCCTGTAAACATGCTTACCTCACTATAATGCGTCCGCTGCGGAACGTTGCGCAGCCAAGCGCCAAATAAATCGCCAATCAGAGCCAAACTGACGCGCATCCACTAAGGATAAAGGCTGCACTTCAGCCATACGGGTGATGTGTGGCAACACCAACAAAGGTTGTGCTGCATGCCCCATCAATATGGGGGCCATATAAACAATAAGCTCATCCACTAACCCTTGTGCCACAAAGTTACCGCCTAATTTGGCACCACACTCGAGCATCACCTCATTATGGCCCTGCTGTGCTAACCACGCCAATACTGATTTGGGGTCTGTACCCATGGGATTCAAGCGGGCTCCAGCAGCCTGCAAGGCGGATTCTCGCTCAGAAGTTAACCGCTGTTCCTCGCCTAGCACCCAAGCCTCCCCTGTAGCTTGAAAAATTTTAGCCTGTGGTGGCGTTCGCCAATTCCGATCTAGCACCACCCGTACGGGTTGGCGCACCTGTTCGCTGGGATAAGGTGGATGCCTTTGCCATTGCTCTGGCCGAACCGTGAGCGCAGCATCATCATGGAGCACTGTGCCCACTCCCGTGAGCATAACGCAAGAGCGAGCGCGCCATTGCTGCACATCTTCACGAGCCGCCTCGCCGGTAATCCATTGAGACTCCCCTGAAGCCATGGCGGTACGACCATCCACACTCATGGCCAACTTCAAACGCACCCAAGGCAGGCCCGTTTTCATGCGTTTAACAAAGCCTGGGTTCAACGCCTGAGCTTCCTGCTCTAACAACCCCGTTTGCACGGTAATACCGGCGGCCCGCAGCTTAGCAATGCCAGCGCCCGCCACTTGGGGGTTTGGATCCTCCATGGCCACCACCACACGGCTCACCCCAGCAGCAATCAACGCATCAGCGCAAGGGCCAGTACGCCCCTGATGGCTGCAGGGCTCCAAGGTAACATAGCAAGTGACGCCTTGAGGGTCCTGTGCCGCTGCCAAGGCATGTCGTTCGGCATGGGGGGTGCCAGCTTTTTGATGCCAACCCTCGCCAATAACTTGGCCCTGACGCACCAAAACAGCACCCACATTGGGATTGGGAGTTGTGGTGAAGGTGCCGCGACGAGCAAGTTCAATGGCGCGCGCCATAAATTGTCGGTCGGCGGCGGAAAACTCACTCATCACACCACTCCTACATTGGAAGATTTATTGTTCGCCCGAGCTGCTTTTTTCGGCTTTCTCTAACCGTTCCACCTCGGCACGAAAATCAGAAATATCTTGGAATCTACGATACACAGAGGCAAACCGTACGTAAGCCACATCATCAAGCTCTTGCAGTTCCTCCATCACAAGCTCACCTAATTCACGGGCGGGTACTTCGCGCTCACCCGTGGCGCGCAAGCGATGAGTAATTCTGTGTAGTGCACTTTCCACGGCCTCCATACTCACAGGGCGTTTCTCCAACGCCCTGAGCATGCCTGCTCGTAGCTTTTCATCATCAAAAGGCTGGCGGGTACCATCGGATTTTATCACCCGAGGCATCACCAGCTCAGTGGTTTCAAAAGTGGTAAAGCGTTCACCACAACTTAAACATTCGCGACGACGGCGCACTTGGTAGCCCTCAGCCACCAAGCGCGAATCCACCACTTTTGTCTCTTCCTGACGACAAAAAGGACAATGCACCTGTTATTACCCTTTGTACACAGGGCGCTTAGCACAAATGGCAAGTACTTTTTCACGTACTTCGTCAATCACGCTATCATCGCCCATGTTATCGAGAATATCGCAGATCCAACCGGCAAGCGCCGCGCAATCCTCTTCAGTGAAACCACGAGTGGTAACCGCTGGTGTACCAATACGCAGACCGGAGGTGACGAAGGGGGAGCGAGGATCATTAGGTACGGCATTTTTGTTCACAGTGATGTAAGCACGGCCTAGGGCTTCATCCGCATCTTTACCGGTGATATCTTGCTTAATTAAGCTCACTAG
>CALEAR010000203.1 GCA_937943665.1 uncultured Alcanivoracaceae bacterium | reverse complement strand
GGGAGCTCCCTTCTGTTATTATCACGTGGTTCAGGCCCCTACCCTGCGCTTAAGGGAAGGTTAAAGCCAACAACAGGGAATTTTTCAGCGAAGGACAGCATTTAAAAAGGCAATTAGGCCATCAGAAAGGATCCACTATGTATCATGTCTTCGATACCCACCAAGGCGTTGCCGATTTTGTGGCACAGCGCATGCTTAACCAAATCCTCACTAAACCCGATGCCTGCTTAGGGTTGGCCACAGGCAGCACCATGGAGCCCATTTATCAGCGATTAATTCAGCTCCTTGAGCAAAGCTCACCCTCATTATCACAACTCACCACTTTTAATTTAGATGAGTACGTGGGCTTGGGTAAATCTCACCCGCAAAGCTATTATTACTACATGTGCCATCACTTTTTCAGCCATGTGAGCATTCCCGAAGAACGCATTCACTTACCCAATGGTAAGGCGGCAGATTTAGATGCCGAATGCCAACGTTACACAGCCGCCATTCGTGCAGCAAAAGGTTTGGATTATCAGCTGCTTGGCGTGGGCACCAACGGCCATATTGGGTTTAATGAACCCGGCACCAGCTTCAATAGCATCACCCATGTGGTGGAGCTCACCGAACAAACACGTACGGATAACAGCCGCTTTTTCGATGATCCCTCCGAGATGCCCTACCAAGCCATCACCATGGGTATCCAAGACATTATGTCTGCCTCTGCCATTGATTTAGTGATCACTGGCGAGCATAAAGCAGAAGTGGTGGCCAATTTCTACCACAGTGCTGTTGATGAAAATTTACCTGTCTCGGTACTAAAAAAGCACCCAAATGCTACAGTGATCTTAGACAAAGCAGCAGCAAGTTTACTGCCCTTGGGCGCTATACAACAAAAAACTGCCACTCTTTAACGCTGCTGCCAAGCAACAAGGAGAGCACAATGCGCCATGAAGATAATCACTGGGATCAAGTATTTGCGGGTGAGGAGTACCACTACGGCACAGAACCCAACGACTTTTTACGAGAACACGTGGAAGCCATCCCTGCTGGTGGACGTGTGCTCTGCATTGGTGAAGGCGAGGGGCGTAATGCTGTATTCCTTGCGGAACAAGGCTATGTGGTAACCGCCCTAGATAGCTCTGCCATGGGGCTAAAGAAAACCCGCCAACTCGCCCAACAAAAAGGGGTATCTATTACCACAGTACAGTTAGATCTTTTGGAATATGAGTTTGGTGAAAACCGTTGGGATGGCATTGTATCTATTTTTTGCCACTTACCCCCTGCATTAAGACGCAAGGTACACACCGCCATTCCCTTTGCCTTGCGGCCCAACGGGGCACTAATTCTTGAAGCCTACCGTCCAAAGCAACTTGAATATGGCACAGGCGGGCCAAGCGATATTCACATGCTGTATGAATTACACACCCTCGAAGAGGAGTTCCAGCCCTTAACCCATGTGGTGGCTCAAGAAGTGGAGCGCCACATTAAAGAGGGTAAAGGGCATCAGGGGCTTTCCGCCACAGTGCAATATGTGGGCCGACACCTAAACTATTAAAGGTCAGCCAACCATTGCCAATGGGCGGCCTTCCCTCCGAGGGCGTAAAAATCTGGGTTAATGTGGTGCGGCCGCTGATAACGTAAAGGGGTGCCTTGGCGTGTCCACACGCGCCCACCCGCCCCTTCGAGCACCGCCTGACCAGCAGCGGTATCCCACTCGGCGGTGGGCCCAAATCGCGGATAAATATCTGCTTCGCCCTCAGCCACGCGGCATAATTTCAGTGAAGACCCCACCTTATGCTGCTCCAGCTGTTGCCAACGCTGCTCTATGT
>CALEAR010000202.1 GCA_937943665.1 uncultured Alcanivoracaceae bacterium | reverse complement strand
GCTCGAACTCGCGGCCTTCTTGGCCTGTCCAGTAGTTCACCTTGTTGGATAACAACACTTCAGACACTTTGTTGGCCTCTTCTTGGGTGAAGGAAGGCCAAGGGGAAAAAGGTGTGTTTAGCATGTTTTACTCTTATAAAGTTGCACTGTTATGAAGGTTTTAGCAGAACAGCTGTGTTTACCCATTGGTGGCATGGGGTGCCGATAATACCCGCGAATATTCCATTAAAAATCTATAGCCAAGTACATGGCCAGCAGCTATTTCACCAAAGGCCGCGCGGGGTTGCCCACCACCACAGCACCGGCGGGGACATCTTTGGTAACCACGGCGCCCATGCCCACTACAGCCCCCTTACCAATGCGCAAGGGTTTATCGGGGGTGCCTTGTCGCAAAATTGCACCTGTACCTATGTAAGCATAATCTTCAATATGAACGTTGCCGTTACAATGCACGTTAGGCGCAAAAGTTACATAATCACCAATCACACAATCGTGGGCTACGTAACTAAAATAATTGGCATGGAAAAAGCGCCCCACCGTTATATTTGAAGTAAAGTGCACATAGGAGCTCAGAACAGCACCCTCACCGATGGATACCTCATCCATCACTGTGACGTTCTGAGCACGTACCTCAAAAGAAGAAATTTGATCTTTAGCGAGTTTTTCAGCTAAGGCTTCTCGTGTTTTTGCATTAGCAATCGCTATTGAAACAAATTTATTTTGTTGTGGAGCCGCTAGAAACTGCTCGTATGTTAAAACATCATGCCCGTTCAGATGGCTTTCTTGGGTAGCATCATCAATGAATACCAAAGTTGCATTTGCCTCGCCTTGCTGTTGAAGCATTTCGCGAGCCAAGGGAAGCACTTGTCTGCCAAATCCGCCTACACCATACACTCCGTATAAGTTTTTACTCATCCAAGCGTTCCTTTTCTTCACTACCCGTGAACCGTGGCATTGTTACCTGCTCACCTGCGTTAATATCTGAGCGGGCAAATACTTTGAACACCGTTAAGAAAAGAATTTTGAGATCTAAAAAGAAGTTTTGATTATCCACATACCAGGTGTCGTGTTGGAACTTCTCTTCCCAAGAGATGGCGTTACGCCCATTAATTTGCGCCCACCCCGTAATGCCAGGCCGCACATTGTGGCGGCGCGCTTGTTCCTTATTATAAAGCGGCAGGTATTCCATTAATAAAGGCCGAGGGCCCACTAGGCTCATATCACCCTTCAGTACATTCCAAAGCTCGGGCAGCTCATCCAAGCTGGTGGAACGTAACAAATTACCAAAGCGCGTCATGCGCTGTTCATTTGGCAACAACTCACCGTTTTCATCGCGCTCATTTGTCATGGTGCGAACCTTCACCATTTTAAAGGGTTTGCCGTGTAAGCCAGGGCGCACTTGAGTGAAGAAAACAGGAGACCCTAACTTAATGCGTACTAGCAGCATTACCACAAGTAGGACGGGTGAAAGAAGGATTAAGGCCGCTGCGGAGGCGGCGATATCGAATAAACGTTTAAGCATATTAGGTTAACTATTTATGTGATTTAAAGGGACAATAGCAAAGCGGTATAGATGATGCATGAGTAAGGAAATTGGGGTTAACATTCAAACAATTCATCAATTCAAACTGCATTTGGGATGTTTTGTTATATATTTTGAATAGAACACATTGTATTGACTTAACTTATTTGATCTAAGTAATAACCCCTATAATTTTCCCACACTTGCTGTTGTGAGTAATTAGCTTCAGCCCATGCCCTTGCACCACTATATTTTTGTTTTAACTCACTTGGGTTATTAGCAAAGTAGGATA
>CALEAR010000201.1 GCA_937943665.1 uncultured Alcanivoracaceae bacterium | reverse complement strand
GCTAGCCCATTGGGTAGCATGCGGGAGCGATCGGCAGTGAGTACCGTATCCTCTGACGTTTGGCGATATAAAAACTGCGGCGCATAATAGCGCCCACCACACCAGGCGGGCACCATGCGCTGTTGCTCCAAGGGCAGTTGGTTTATTTCTTCTTGTGTCATCCAACCGAGTTCATTGGCTTGTGCTTGTGGGGCAGTTAGCCATACCATTAGCGCCAATACATAAATAAACCCGTGGAACACTTGTGTTAACTGTGGCATTAAAAATCCGAAACAAGCAAAAATTAAGCTAGTGGCTTGGGTTGTTGTGCCGCAAATGAACGTATAGTAAAGGAAGCCAACAGGTAATGCAGCTCACCAACAGTAACCAATTTTCTCAAGATGCACGGTTCCAAGCATTGGTGCAATGGGCCTCACAACAACTGGACACCGAGGTGCAGTTGCAGCCCGCCTCCAGTGATGCCAGTTTTCGTCGCTACTTCCGTACACAAGCGGTGAAGAATACCACTTTCATCCTCATGGATGCACCTCCAGAACGTGAAAATTCTGTGGCTTTTGTGGATGTGGCTGAGCGCTTGCGCAAGGTGGGAGTGGCAGTGCCAGAGATTAAGGCCGTGGATCTTCAGCAAGGATTTATGTTGCTTGAGGATTTGGGTGGCACCACTTGGCTAAAGGCCTTAAATGAAAGCAATGGACAGGAATATTTTAACGCCGCCATTCATACCCTGCTGAAGATGCAACAAGCGGATACCACGGGCTTGCCTTTGTATGATGAAGCCCTGCTTAAATTTGAATTGAACCTATTTACTGAATGGTACCTAGGTCACCACTTGCAGGTGCAGTTGCCAGCAGCGTTGCAGGCGGATTTCCAAGAGGCTTCAGCCTTGTTGGTGGATTCAGCCCTGACACAGCAACAGGTGTTTGTGCACCGAGATTACATGCCGCGGAATTTGATGGTGGGCGAACCCCATCCTCGAGTGATTGATTTTCAGGATGCGGTGCCGGCCGCGACAATTTAGCATCTAACCTACA
>CALEAR010000200.1 GCA_937943665.1 uncultured Alcanivoracaceae bacterium | reverse complement strand
CGCATCCACATTGGTAGGGGGCCTGACCTATGATAACGCGTTGGATTCGTTGGCCTTTATTGGTGTTACTCCTGCTAGTACTGCTGCTCACCAGCGTAGTGAGCCTACTGGTGTTCACAGAAAAAGGCACTCGCTGGACGGTGGAGCAGGTGCAAGGTTTTGTGCCTGGAGAACTCACCTATGAAACACTTAACGGCACCTTTTGGCATGGCGTAGAAGTGCGCACCCTGCGCTATTACAACGAACAAATGGCCATACACCTGAAAGAGGGAGTGATTCGCTTTGATTGGAAGCAGCTCTGGCGCAGCCGAGTGCACTTATCCCAACTCAAGCTCAATGAGTTTACCTTAGCGCTACTCCCCACGGAGCCAGAGGAAAAACCCACATCAGAGCCCTTCCACCCCGATGATTTGCCAAGCCTGTGGCTACCTTTCACCGCACGCATTGCCAATGCTCAAGTGGAACACTTTCGCTTTATTCAAGCAGGCAACCTGGTGGAGGTGGAGCAAATTCACCTGGCAGCCACCACAGGGCTACGCCGCTCCCGTGTGCAAGAGTTGCGGGTGAAAACCGCGGAACAACAGGCCTCATTAAAGGGCACCATAGGCATGCAACAGCCCTTTGACATACAGGCCAACCTCACTTGGGAAAGCCAGCTGCCTGAGGCAGTGGCGGCGCTCTTTTCTACCCAAACCCCCGCCCAAGGGCAGCTCACCATTTCTGGCCCCTTGGCTCACCTAACGGCGGAGCACAACCTCACAGCCCCCATTGCCATGCGCACCGAGGCCAAGGCCTCCCTCTTTGATATTCCCATGGCATTTTTTGTGGAAAACACCTGGGAGCCGTTCGCCTTACACTTGGATAACAAGGATTTGCCTACCGTACCTGTGGATAGCGGTATCATGCGGCTCACTGGGGATGTAGACAGCTATGATGTGGTGGCCACGGCCAGCTCCCGCATGCAGTGGCAAGGCAACCCCTTACCCCACCTTGGGTTTTCCCTAATTGCCACTGGCAACAGCGAAGCGCTGCATGTGGAGCAGCTGCGCCTTGGGCTAGGCAACAACCAAAGCGCCTTGGAGGCGGCGGGCAATGTGCAATGGTTGCCCCAGCTCACCTGGGATTTAGCCCTTAATGCGGAACGCCTGAACCCACAACTGCTTTACCCCGCCCTGGATGGGGAGCTAAACGCCCTGCTGAGCAGCCATGGCGAAATCACCGATGCCGGCCCACAGGCTAATGTGCTTTTGCAACAGCTAGAGGGGCATTGGCTAGAGCATGATTTTAAGGGCCAAGGGGAGGCACAAATCGCCCCCGAAGGCCACCTTAAGGCTAACTTCACCCTGGCAGTGGGGGATAACCGCCTCCGCTTACAGGGCGCCACCGCTGCCCAACATGATTGGCACCTGAACCTAGCCATGAACGCCTTAGAGGAGCTCTGGCCCACTGCCCAGGGCAACCTCACGGGGGATGTGAAGCTCACCGGCCGCACCAGCCACCCGGCCCTGAATGCCACTGTTCAAGGCCAAGCCTTAGGCGTGGATGCCCTTACCCTTGAGGGGCTCACCCTTAAGGCGCAATCCCGAGGGGAAGTGCAAAACCCACAGCTTACCTTGCAGGTGCAAGGCCATGGCCTTACCCAAGCGGGCAGCGCCTTGTTGGATGATTTCCAACTGCAGCTTAATGGCACCCCAAAGCAACACCAAGCCCAATGGGCGCTTAGCCTGGCAGAGCATCAACATAAGGCCAAGTTACAAGGGCGCCTCAGTGATCAACAAGCTTGGCAAGGCACCCTCACCGAATTCACCCTTACAGGCCCAATGAGTGGCGCTTGGCAACTGGCCAACGCAGTGCCCCTGAACGCCTCTGCCACACAGGCTGGCCTCGGGGATTTCTGCTTAACTCACAGCCCTCAGGGCCAACTGTGTGCCACCGGAAAGTGGCACGCGCAAGGCAACACCCAAGCAGAGTTCAGCATTGCCACCCTGCCCCTTTCTGTGTTGGATGCCCGTCTACCGGATAACGCAGCCCACCTCCATGGGGAAATCAATGCCCAAGGCCAGTTCAGCCAAAATGCAGAAGGAGTGGCCCAAGGCAAGGCAGAATTCACCATTAGCCCTGGGCATATTTCCCTGGATAGCGGCGTGGAAGATGAGCCCTACGAAGTAGAGTGGCGCGGCTTAACCGCCCAAGCAGAGCTTGATGATGACACCTTTAGCAGCCAGTTACGCTTTGATATTACAGAAGGGGCAGGCATCGATGGGGAGCTTAAGGGCAGCCTCACAGGCCCCATTGAAGGCCATTACTGGATGCACATGGAGGAATTGGCTTGGTTGGAAATTCTCTCCCCCAATATTCGTGAACTAAAAGGCACCATTGCCGCAGATTTACGCATTGGCGGCACCCTTAAGGATTTCACCCTCGAAGGAGATGTGAAAGCGCGCGATGTGGCCTTAATGGTGCCTCAAGCGGGTTTGGAACTTAACCGCGGGCACCTTAACGCCACCGCCAAAAAAGGCGAGCCCATTCGTATTCTAGGCCACCTCCATTCTGGGGATGGCGCCCTCACCCTCACCGGCGAAGTGCCCACCACAGGCGATTTCCCCCGCCCCATCACAGGCCGTATTCACGGAGAAAACTTCCGTGCTGTGCATATTCCCGATGCCGTGGTGGATATTAACCCCAACATTGCCATGGAGTTGGTGGGCACCCATCTCACCCTCACTGGTGAAGTGCTTGTGCCCGTGGCCCACATCACCCCTAAACAGTTACCCGTGCAAGCGGTGCGCGTATCCGCCGATGAATACATCATCAGCGAAGAGGCGCAGCAACGTTCCCTCTTCACCACGGATGTGAAGCTTAACATTGTATTGGGGGATGAAGTGACCGTGGATGGCTTTGGTCTCACCGCCCGTTTCGCCGGTAAGGTGCAGGTGCAAGAACGCACCAACCGCAGCACCCGTTTAAATGGCAGCATTAGCATTGAAGAAGGCCGCTTCCGCGCTTACGGGCAAGATCTGCGTGTGGAGCGCGGCAACCTAATTTTCCAAGGCCCGCCCAACAACCCCGGCCTGGATATTGTGGCCTATCGCTTGGTGCCCGCCTATAACGTAAAAGCCGGCCTTATGTTAGGAGGCACCCTCATGAACCCCCGCTCGCGGGTGTTTTCTGAGCCCGATATGGATGAAACCGAAGCCATGGCCTTTTTGCTCACGGGGAAACCCTTAGAAGGGGGTGATGACGCTGATGCCGCCGCCATTATTCAGGCCATTGCCATTTATGGCATTGAAAAGGGGGAATTCATTACCAACCGCGTGAGCGATACCCTCGGCATTGATGTGGGGGTGGATACCGAAGGCGAATTCGAAGAAACCGCCCTGGTGCTGGGTAAGCAGCTGTCCTCGCGCCTGTATTTGCGCTATAGCATTGGCTTGTTTGAGGCCCTCAACACAGTGATGCTGCGCTACACAGTGAGCCGCTATGTGAATTTAGAGACCCGCTCCAATAGCCAGGAGCAGGCCATTGATTTGATTTACCGTCGTGAGCGTTAAGTAGGATTAATGTAATTACCGGTGACAAAGGCCACGGGTTTATCTAGGGCAGAGGCGGAATAAAGGCGCGCTTCTAAAATAATGGAGCGCCGCCCTAGCTGCACAATCTCGCAATGGCACAGCAAATCCTCCGCCTTTGGCGGGCGCAAAAAGCGAATATGTAAATCCTGAGTAAGTGCCATTTTTTCTGGCCCTAAGGCCCCTAAAATAGCGGCATACATGGCCGCATCGGCCAAGCCCATCATGGTGGGGCCAGATAAAGTGCCCCCAGGGCGAATTTGATTCTCGCGGAAGGGCTGGCGCACCCAGGCACTGCGGCCATCCACTTGCTGAATTTCAATGCCCGTTTCTTCTGCCACGGGTAAACCGCCATAAATGAGTGCTTGCACCTCTTGGGCGCTGAGTTTAGCTTCAGTTGCCATATTCACTCCTTATCTTGGGTGAAGGCTCGGTTTCATTGGCCTAACGGCAGCCTTTTCCTTACAATCACCCTTTATTTGTTGTTCTTACTGGTTTTATTTCGCCACTCAATAGCAGAGAAATAAGTGTATGCGCGTTTCACAATACTTACTAGCCACCGAAAAAAACACACCCGCTGATGCGGTGGTTAAAAGCCATCAGCTCATGCTGCGTGCGGGCATGATCCGCCGCTTGGCCTCTGGCCTTTATACTTGGTTGCCCACTGGCCTTCGGGTATTACAAAAGGTAGAGCAAATCGTGCGCGAAGAAATGAACCGCGCAGGAGCCCAAGAAATGCTCATGCCCGTGGTGCAGCCCCTTTCCCTGTGGGAGGAATCTGGCCGCGCCGTGGATTCCGGCCCCGAGCTCCTACGTTTTAAGGATCGCCACAACAACGATTTTTG
>CALEAR010000199.1 GCA_937943665.1 uncultured Alcanivoracaceae bacterium | reverse complement strand
GGGGTATGGGGATTTCAAATTGCTTGGCGCTCTGGGCGCTTGGCTAGGTTGGCAATACTTGCCCTTGGTGATTCTACTCTCCTCCGTGGTAGGCGCCTTGGTGGGCGGTTTGCTATTGAGCACAGGTGTGGTAAAACGTGATGAAGGCATTCCCTTTGGCCCCTATTTAGCCGGGGCGGGCATCATCGCCCTATTATGGGGAGAGGCTATCGTGAACACTTACCTGCATATGGCTCGTTTTTAATGGCATTTATTATTGGTTTAACCGGTGGTATTGGCAGTGGTAAAACCGCTGCCTCCGATTATTTGGCGGAACAAGGTATTACCATTGTGGATGCGGATGTGGTGGCTCGCCAAGTGGTGGAGCCCGGCCAACCCGCCCTCGAGCGTATTGCGGCGCATTTTGGCACCGAGGTGATACGCCCCGATGGGTCTTTGGATCGCCCCACCCTGCGCGATATTGTGTTTGCAAACCCTGAGCAACGCAAAGTATTAGAACAAATCACTCACCCCGCCATTGGGCAAGCCATTGTGCAGCAGTTACAGGCCGCCACCAGCCCCTATGCCGTGTTGGCCTCCCCCTTACTGCTTGAAACCCAGCAACACACAATGGCACAACGGATTTTGCTGATTGATGTGCCCGAAGCAGTGCAAATTGAGCGCACCACCCACCGCGATAAGGTGCCCGCACAACAGGTGGAAGCCATTATCAAAGCCCAGATGCCACGCCAAGAAAAGCGTGAGCGTGCCCATGATATTATTAGCAACACGGGCACCTTAGAGGAGCTGTACCAAGCCCTAGAAAAGCAACACCAACTGTATTTACGTTTAGCAAAACAACATGACTGATTCCTCACCAAGCACACCCCGTATTCTCCCCTGCCCGCAGTGCCAAAAGCCGGTGCAGTGGCGCACTGATAACCCTTGGCGCCCCTTTTGTTCAGAGCGCTGCAAGCTGATTGATTTTGGAGATTGGGCCGCCGAGAACCATCGCATCCCTGGCGGCTATGATGATGAGGATATGTAAGGCAGGTAAGCGTTAATCCCCGCCACTCCGCGAGCCCCATGAAGACGTGCTGTCATTAAAGTATCGGGCCCCATACCCCCTAAGGCATAAACGGGTAAGGCCACCGATTGCGCTAGCTGAGCAAAGGTTTCCCAACCGAGGGGTTGCGCCTGGGGGTGGGTGGCGGTGG
Organism: uncultured Alcanivoracaceae bacterium; assembly: GCA_937943665.1. Lineage (GTDB taxonomy): Bacteria > Pseudomonadota > Gammaproteobacteria > Pseudomonadales > Alcanivoracaceae > CALEAR01. The sequence goes on along the minus strand of CALEAR010000199.1, from coordinate 3,219 downwards.
CTTGCACAGGGGAAAGAAAGGCAAAATCCACCCCTAACTGTTGTGCCTGAGCCAAACTCGCGTCATGGTGGCAAGCCATGGAATACCATAAAGGGCTAGCGGGTAACTGATCCAAGGCCATACCCACCTGCTGAGGCAAATGCAAGCCGCTTACTCCTAAGGTTTGCGCCCAATCAAGGGTGTCTGCTAAGGCGCCGTGGTGGCGCACAGGCAACAAGGTGGCCACCTGAGCCCGCTGGCACTGCTGTATTAAGGTGTGCAGTAAGGCACCCTCATATTCCCCCCTAAGGTATACCCCTTGCACTTGTGGCCGCTTAAGCACCGCTGCTAACTGTGCCTGCGCTTGCGCTTTTGGCGCGGTGAGCACAAACCATTGCTCTGGTAGCTGTAAGGCTTGCACCACAGGAAGGTTGGCCTCGGGAAAGGGCAGCGTCGGCAATTCCCCTATGGGCCACCACTTCATGGGTTGCTGCTCCTTTGCCATAGGCTCACCGGTGAAGTGCCATACCTCAAAAAAGTGCAGCCTAACGGTGCGTTCAGGGTATGCGTGGGTGAGGGTTAAAAAGGGAGTACTTTGAGTAGGAGTTATGCCTAACTCTTCTTCGAGCTCTCGGCGCAGGGCTTGGGTGAGGCTTTCCCCCGGTTCTACCTTACCCCCGGGGAATTCCCAGCGTTCGCCCTGGTGCTGCTTGGCATGACGATAAGTGAGCAACACCCTGTGGCCAGGGCCATGGATAATGGCCGCCACCACAGTTAACACCTCTGCACTTGCTTGCATATTAGGAGCGGTATTCGGCGTTGATCTTCACGTAATCGTAACTGAAATCACAGGTCCACAGGGTGCACTGGCCTGCCCCTTCGCCTAAGGAAATACGAATGGTGATATCGGAGGCTTGCATGACCTTGGCACCGGCTTCCTCTGTGTAATGAGGCGCCACAGCCCCGCGCTCCACAATGGCCACATTACCAAGCCAAATACTAACGTTATCCACTTGTAATGCGGCAATAGGAGCACGCCCCACAGCGGCTAGAATACGGCCCCAGTTAGGGTCTGAGGCAAACAAGGCGGTTTTCACCAATGGCGAATGGGCCACGGTTTCCGCCACGGTTTTGGCATCCGCTTGGGTGGCCGCACCTTCCACTTCAATGGTAATAAACTTGGTGGCACCTTCACCATCACGGACAATGGCTTGGGCCAGCTCCACAAAAATGGCTTCTAAGGCTTCGTATAACTGCTGTGCCTCAGGCTCATCGCCTTGCAGCGCCACACCAGAGCCACCGGTGGCGGTGAGCACACAAGCATCATTGGTGGAGGTATCGCCATCCACACTAATGCAGTTAAAAGAAGTATCCGCCAGCCTTACCACCCAGTCCTCTAACACCGCTTGGGGCAAGGCAGCATCCGTGGCAATAAAGGCTAACATGGTGGCCATGTTGGGCTTGATCATGCCCGCCCCTTTGGAGATCCCCGTGATGGTAACGGTGCGGCCCTGAAGGGTTAATTGGCGGCTGGCCGCCTTGGGGCGTGTATCGGTGGTCATAATGCCCTCAGCGGCTTCCGCCCAAGCGGTTTCGCTTAAGGCTTCATGGGCGGCAGGCACATGCGCCTCAAAGGGGGCGAGTTCGAACAACTCACCAATCACACCAGTGGAAAAGGGAAGCACCTCCTCCACCTTACACCCTGCGGCCTCTGCCACCAGCTCACAGGTGCGCAGCGCTCGGGCTTCGCCCTCTTGCCCGGTGCCGGCGTTGGCAACCCCTGTGTTCACCAACAAATACTTGGGGGCGGTTTGCGCCAAGTGACGCTTGGCCACCACCACAGGGGCGGCGCAAAAGCGGTTCTGCGTGAACACCGCAGCGGTACGGCTACCCTCGCCGAGTGCCATCAGTACTAAATCTCGGCGTTGGGCTTTTTTAATGCCGGCGCATTCTGCCGCTAAGCGAAAACCAGCCACAGGATGTAATGTCATGGGATACCTCTAGTTAAGCTTGCCGTGACAATGTTTATATTTTTTACCGGAGTTGCACCAGCAAGGCTCGTTACGGCCGATTTTACGGCCCTCACGCACCACCGGTTGCTGTGGCGCTGGCGCGGCCTGCTCTGGTTGAGCGGTGCCTTCGGGATCGGGGGTTTGCGTTTGCATGCGTTCCGCTTGGCGGCGAGCCTCTTCTTCGCGCTGCTGTTCTAAACGTTCTTCTGCATCGTTGCGCAGCTGCAATGTGCTCATCACACGAATGAACTCATGTTCAATTTCGTTAAGCATGCTTTGGAAAAGCTCAAACCCTTCGAGTTTGTATTCTTGCTTGGGGTTACGCTGAGCATAACCACGCAGGTGAATCCCTTGACGCAGGTGGTCCATGTTGGCGAGATGCTCTTTCCAATTGCGGTCTAACACCTGCAGCATCATATGCTGCTCCACCTTGCGTAAGGAGATGCCCATGGCCTCCACTTCCGCCTCTTTCTGCTCGTATTGTTCAAGCAAGGCATCGTGCACCATGTTGCACACATCCTCAATGTGCAAATTAATATCTTTTTCCAGGGCACCCTGAATATCTAAGGTGAGATGGAAATCCGCCGCAAGCACACGCTCAAGGCCCTCCACATCCCACTGCTCTTCCACAGAGCCTAGGGGCATATAGCTGTGCACCACCTCATTCACCACATCACGGCGAATGGCTTTCACGCTTTCGCTTAAATCTTCAGCATTAAGGATGGCATTGCGCTGCTTATAAATAATGCTGCGCTGCTCATTGGCCACATCATCGTATTCCAGGAGGTTCTTACGAATATCAAAGTTGCGGCCCTCCACCTTACGCTGCGCGTTTTCAATGGCGCGGGAAATCCAGCGGTGCTGAATGGCTTCGCCATCTTTTAAGCCAAGGTTGCGCATCATGTTACGCATGCGGTCTGAGGCAAAAATACGCATTAAATCATCTTCCATGGAGAGGAAGAAGCGGGTATCCCCTGGATCCCCCTGACGCCCTGCACGACCACGTAACTGGTTATCAATGCGGCGGGATTCATGGCGCTCTGTACCAATAATGTGCAAGCCTCCCACTTCTTTCACAAAGGCTTGGTCCTTAGCGCATTGCTCGCGAATGGCTTGGATTTGCTCCTCGGTGGGGTTCTCCAACTGCGCTATCATTTCATCGGGGTTACCACCAAGCACAATATCCGTACCACGCCCCGCCATGTTGGTGGCGATGGTCACCGCCCGT